>JBLIRM010000014.1:0-28424 GCA_049472295.1 bacterium
GGTGATATCATGGCAAGGGGTAACCCTGAGCCCCTCGTATCCTTTGTCAGAAAATTCAGGATCAAGCGTCCTGCTCCACAGCAGGAGGAATTGCTCGCAGAGACCTCAGAATCCATAATTCCCACAGAACTGTCCGGAAGCACGGAAATCCCGATTGTGGCTACGATAGAGGTCGGCACTGGTGAGCAAACAACGCAGGTTACCTTCCATACCAACTTCAATGCTGCCAATATTGACCCATCCCTGCTTGCTCAAGTGGATCCAAATGGGAATAAGGAAGAGGGTGTTGACCTTGAACAGGATCTTGACTTAAAGATAGAGTATAAATTGAAGGGTGATGACCCGAATATAGTCATTGTGAATGTCGCATTTGAGGATCCGAATGGAAATCCGGTTGAATATAATCCTCCGAATCCAGAGACCGGGGAAAGGGATCCTGATGCAGAACCCATCATCCTCTATGTGCCGTTGCCAACAGCTTTGCAGAACATGGTATATGAACCGAATGTAACGATTGCGGATATAGAGGCTTTGGTGGCAAAGGAGACCGATGATTTTGAGCTGGTTGCCGGCAAGTGGCAGCCAAGGCCTGGTCTGTTTGGAATCTATTTTCAGACGACCTCTGGAGATATCGAGGTTTTCATGCCTGATGCCGCAAAGAATGAAATGATCGAGGTCGTCACGCAGGGCGGCATCCTTCTTGCCAGGCTGAGTGTCACCCATACAAGTCAATGGTTTCTGGAATATATTCCTCTGCCTCCACCTCCACCCACTCCAAGCAAAGAAATGATCCCCCTGCCATGGTGGCAGCAGATCCAGCTCCCGATCATGCCTACAATGATGCCCATGCCTTATGGACCTCAGACTCCGTTTCCGGCATACACATATACGCTCTTCCCTGCATTTCATAATTACCAACAACAATTAGAGATAGCCAATCTGCTCCGGCAATATTCATTTATGCCTATGACTTATTTACCTCAGACTTCTTTTCCGGCATACACATTCCCGCGCATCCCTGTGTTTCAGGATTACCAATGGCAATTGGAGATGGCTAATCGAATCCGGCAATATCCATCGATGTCAACGCTACCTTTATATCATTCTCAATGGTTTGGCTCTCCTGGCTATCAGCCTACTGTGTCAACCCAGGGGATTTATATGCCATATTTTACTGGGAGTGTACCCTTTAGTTATCAGCAAATCCCGTAGGCGGCTTATTAATGGGGTGATATTCATGTTTAGTAATGGTGCTGGGCTAATATATAATTTTATACATATATTCTGAAAGAGATCTGATCTCTTCTTCTGTCATTCCATCAATTCTTTCGCATTTTTTTTGCTGTAGGGAAGTTAATACCTCTTCCAGATTTCCTAAGAGCAGCCCTAATTATAGGGCATCTGCTCCGGAAGCCTTAATGATATATTCTATACAGCCTTCTATATTTGCTTCAGAAAAATGTGAGATAGCTCATTGACAAAACTTAAGAATAGGCACAAAAAGTGGGGGCAGGTCAGCCTCCCAAAAATGACGTCATTCAAGAACAAGTGATAGACGATATCAATAAGTTTAGAGCAAAAAAAAGAAGCGGATCTTCTTCGGAATGCATGGGGAAAGGATTTTCAACTTCCCATAAATTCATTATTTTCAAAAAACGTGAGCAACTGTATTGACAGTTCAACGGATGGGGAATTATACTTTCTAACTGAAAAGCATGTTTTATCAATTAAATCTTATCAAGTATCCTATTTATACTTACCGCAGCCCTAAAATGCCATCTTTGATCGGCACCATATTGAGGGGACGATGATCATCATTGGTGTGGACACCGGCGGGACCTTCACGGATTTCGTGTTCAAGGATGGGGACCGATGGGGCGTTTATAAGTGCCTTTCCACCCCACGGAATCCTGCGGAAGCGGTATTGGCCGGTTTGCGCCATATCACCGGGGAAAAGGCAAAGCAGATCGTTCACGGCTCAACTGTTGCAACGAACGCCTTACTGGAAAAAAAGGGCGTGAAAACCGCCCTGATCACAACCAAGGGCTTTGAGGATATTGTTGAGATTGGCAGGCAGAACAGACACAGGATCTACGACCTTGCATATCGGAAAGAGTCCCCCCTCGTTCCCGGGTCGTTACGCTTTGGGGTCAGGGAAAGGACCCTGTGCACCGGGCAGATACTCGAAGCAGTCGATATGGAAGAGGTCAAAGGGATACTCCCGAAGATCAGAGAATCCGGAGCGGAATCTGTGGCCGTCTGCTTCCTCTTCTCCTATCTCAACCCCGATCACGAAAGACAGGTGGGGGATCTTCTCGTGCAATTCACAATCCCGGTCTCCCTTTCCCATGAGATCCTTTCAGAGTTCAGGGAGTATGAAAGGACATCCACCACACTCATCAATGCCTATGTGTCCCCCAAAATGAAGGGATACGTCTCCCATCTCATAGATGCCCTGGATCAGGGAGACAGCCTGCGGGTCATGCAGTCCAACGGGGGGAGTATCTCCGTTGAAATCGCCATGCGCGAATCGGTCAGGACCATCCTTTCAGGCCCTGCCGGTGGTGCGGTGGGCGCTTATGAGATCGGCAAAATGGCGGGATTCGACAAGATCATATCCTTTGACATGGGGGGCACCTCCACGGATGTCTCCCTGATGGACAACAGGCTCTCCCTCACCCTGGAGTCCCGGATCGCGGGATACCCTGTCAAGGTGCCGATGATCGATATCCATACGGTAGGGGCCGGAGGGGGGTCGATCGCATATATGGACATGGGCGGTTCCTTGAGGGTGGGGCCGGAGAGCGCAGGGGCTGATCCTGGCCCCATATGTTACGGAAGAGGGGAGCAAATCACTGTGACGGATGCGCATCTCTATCTGGGAAGACTCATCCCTGAGCATTTCCTGGGTGGCGGCATGGGACTCCGGGCCGAAAGGCTCCAGCCCTACTTTGCCCGAATGGGCAAGGCGTTAGGTCTTCCCCCCATAGAGCTTGCGGAAGGGATCCTCTCCGTTGCCAATACGGCCATGGAAAAGGCTATTCGGGTGATATCCGTGGAAAGGGGATATGATCCGAGGGAATTCACCCTTTTCACCTTTGGCGGGGCCGGGGGCATGCACGCCGCATACCTTGCCAGGCTCCTGGGCATTCCTAAGGTCCTGGTGCCGAAGAGCCCAGGCATCCTTTCAGCCATCGGCATGCTCATGGCCGACATCATCAAGGACTATTCCCTGACCGTGATGCGCAATCAGTTCACCACTGATTGGGAAAAACTCTCACAGCTTTTTCTCAGCCTTGAAAGCAAAGGGAGGGATGATCTGATCGCGGAGGGGATCGATGAAAGGGGGATCATCTTGGAACGATTCCTGGATATGCGCTATGCAGGACAATCCTACGAGATCATCGTACCGTTCACCGCTGAGTATATCGAAGGTTTTCACGCCCTGCACGAGAAAAAGTACGGCTATCGGAACAGGGATAAAACGGTTGAGGTCGTAAACCTGAGACTCCGGGCCAGAGGCATCCCGGATAAGCCTGTGTTCGAGAAATCCCCAATATCCTCCGCACAGCCATCGGATGAATCATTGGTAGGGGAAAAAGAGGCGGTCTTTGATTACCGGCCCGTAAAGACAAAGATTTATAAAAGAGAAATGCTTTTGAGCGGGAACAGGATTAAGGGGCCTGCTATTCTGGTGGAGTATTCCTCCACGATTGTGATCCCCCCGTTTGCGGAAGTTTTGGTGGATGCGTATGGCAACCTCGTGATGGAGATCGGGTGATGGCGTCTGGCAGCCCTGATCTCTGCCCTTCCTGCCCTTTTGCAGAGATTGATCCGTTGCGTTTCTTGTTTATGGATCACAGACCGCTTGCGGCTGCATCCGATTTCGGAACCATTAATGACAGGAGCCTATAATTATTTAATCGGGGTTAAAATGTTTCCTGCAATTGCATGCGATTCCGCAACCATCCATGAGAGGAGCCCTGCATGAAAGTCAACCCCATCCTGTTGGAGGTGTTTAGAAACAGGTTCTCTTCGATCGCCGAAGAGATGGGCGTCACCCTGAACAGGACCGGGTTCTCACCCAATATCAAGGAAAGGAGAGATTTTTCCTGCGCCGTATTCAACCGGGATGGGGACATGGTGGCCCAGGCAGCGCACATCCCGGTCCATCTCGGCTCCATGCCACTTTCCGTGAAGTCTGCCATAGAAAGCGTTACATTCAAAGATGGCGATATGGTGATCCTCAACGATCCCTTCAAGGGGGGGACCCACCTTCCGGATATCACCATTGTGGCCCCTGTGTTTTCAGGTGATAAGGCCCCCGCCTTTTATGTGGCCAATCGGGCGCATCATGCGGATGTCGGGGGGATGACCTCCGGTTCGATGCCCCTTGCCACATCCATCTTTCAGGAGGGGATAATCATTCCGCCGCTCAAGATCTGTGAATCGCACAAGATCGATCAGAAGATCATGCGGTTTTTTCTGAACAACGTGAGAACACCCGCGGAAAGGGAGGGTGACTTTGCCGCGCAGATCATGGCCAACCTGACGGGGGTTCGAAGGATCAAGGAGCTGATCGAAAAATACGGCCTGGAATCGGTCGACTTTTATGCGCGGAATCTTATGGATTATGCCGAACGCATCATGAGGAAAACCATCGGGAGGATCCCGGATGGGAGCTATACATATGAGGATTTCATGGATGATGACGGTGTTGGAGAGGAGAATATCAGGATAAGTGTGGTCGTACGGGTCAAAGGAGACGAAGTGGTTCTGGATTTTTCCGGCTCCCACCGGCAGGTGAAAGGGGGCATCAACGCGGTTTATGCCATTACCCTCTCCTGCGTATTGTATGTCTTCAGGTCACTCATCAGGGAGGAGATCCCCACAAACGCCGGTTGCGGAAGACCCATGAGCATTCTCACCCAAAAGGGGAGTATTGTGGATGCCCGGTTTCCTGCCCCTGTGGCCGGGGGAAATGTGGAGACCTCTCAGAGGATCGTGGATGTTGTCCTGGGGGCGCTGTTTCAGGCATTGCCTGAAGAGATCCCTGCTGCCGGCCAGGGGACCATGAACAATATCACTATCGGCGGCATTGATGAACGAAACGGTCAATCCTTTGCGTATTATGAAACCCTGGGGGGAGGCATGGGCGCTTCAAGCAAAGGTCACGGCGCAAGTGCCGTGCATTCCCACATGACCAACACCCTGAACACACCCATTGAAGCCCTGGAGTATGCGTATCCCTTTTTGGTCACCGAATACGCCGTCAGAAGGGGCTCTGGGGGTAAGGGCAGCTTTCACGGGGGTGACGGGATTATCCGGGAGATAGAACTGCTGTCGGATGCGGAGGTCACCATCCTTTCCGAGAGGAGGCGGATGCCTCCCTATGGCCTTGCCGGAGGAAAACCCGGGAAGGTGGGGAGGAATATCCTCATAAAGGATGGGGTTATGTCAAAGCGGCCCGGCAAGTTCAGCGAACAGTTGAAAAAGGGGGATACCCTCAGGATCGAATCACCCGGCGGCGGCGGGTATGGGGTGAAGTCCGGGACATCTTCATCCCGCTCCTGATATGGAATCCAACATAATATATTCGTATAGAGATGGAGGGAACATGGATCGAAAAGGCGAATCACCTGTGAATGAGAGCCGTATATACTTGTGCTCCCCTGTAAATGCCCTGGTTGAAGGAATCTACGAAGAAAAGATTCCTTTCACAGAGATCAAAAAACATGGCAATTTCGGCCTCGGCACGTTTGATAATTTAGACGGGGAGATGGTCATGCTCGACGGGAAGATCTACCAAATCACATCGGATGGGCGTGTCACTCTGGTTGATGATCATGCCCTGACCCCCTTTGCCTGCGTCACCTTTTATAACCCCCTGAGCCATGACGAGACTGATCAGGAAATGACCTATGATGCCTTTCTGGGATGGCTTGAGAGTCTCCTGCCCTCTACAAATCTCTTTTTTGCGATCCGGATTGATGGCGTGTTTTCTCATGTAAAGGTTCGCTCGGTGCCGAAGCAGGAGAGTTATCGTCCCTTGGTCGAGATTGCGAAGGAGCAGCCTGTCTTCAATTTCCATGATTTGGAAGGGACCCTGGCAGGATTCTTTACCCCGTCATTTATGTCGTCGCTGAATGTACCTGGGCTGCATTTACATTTTCTCTCTGCGGATTTATGCCATGGAGGGCATCTCATAGAATGTATCCCCAGAAAAGTGCGTGCGGGTGTGCAGTTTATAAATACGCTGGAACTCTCCCTGCCGATGAGTCTTGATTATCTGACCTCGGAGTTCTGCAGGGATGTCAATCAAGACCTGAACAAGGCAGAGAAGTGAAGCGTTCCGGCAGGAGGCGAGGGGCATGATCTTTTGTCCGGCCCTGAGATAACAGGTTAATTTCTAAAGAAGGAGGTATTACATGAATATCGTCTTGGACCCGATTTACGTGGTCAATCTGGTACTGTGCATTGTTATTTTGGCCCTCGGTGTGGCAGGTTGGCGCCGATCGGGAAATGCTTTTTCCCTTTACATCGGCATAGCGTTTGGCCTTTTCGGACTTTCGCATCTGGCAACGATCCTTGGGTTGAAACATGTGTTGGAAGGGGTGCTGATTGGGGTGAGGACGCTGGGATATCTTTTTGTAGTGTTCGCGCTGTTTAAGATAACGTTCAGGTCTCAATCGTAAACCGCGATATAGTCTGCGGATGTCTGGCTATATGGATTTGAAAAAGATCCTCAATTATCTTGGCTTTTGGCTGCCCCCAAGACCATGGCCCTTCGATGAGTGAGGAAAACAAGATAGTTTTAAATTATTCTCCTTTTCATTTTCTGGTAAATTTTTTTCGTATTTTTTTTTGATAAAAACTCGAATTCTGTCTGTACTCTTATCCATGTAAAGCAATTTCTTTATAAACCGCTTCTGGAATCCAAAGTTCCGTAACCACTTTCTGAAGCATATCCAGACATCCTGCCCTGGCAAATGAGATAATCGGCCCTGAATTTGCGATAAAGACACTCATTTCTTAACGGCCTGTTTTGAGATCTCTTTTTTCAATTCCTCTTTTGTCATCTCAATTACTGGAATGTCGCATTCAGCAATGCGATCGAATAGGTCATGACGGCTTATATCCAGAATCTCAGTGGCTTTGCCCTGGGATATCTTTCCCTTACGGAGAAACTCCATCACCGCCCCTTTTTTAGTCCTCATTAAAACTTCTTTGTCCTGGAGATCCTTTTCTGAAACCCCTTAAGGAAATTCTAAGATTATTTTCCCGGACATAATTATTATTCTCCTTGCGTTTATCTTTCTTAAATTTGGATAACAAATCTAAGTATCTACTATTTAAATGATCATAGATACACTGATAAAAATGGACTTTTGGTGGCAGACGGGGATGATACATAGCCATATTTTTTAAGGAATAAACGGTCTTTTAAACTAATTTTGAAAAATTTTTTTTGAGATGTGTCTTATATTATAAGAAACAGGCAAGAACGGAATCATTGAGAAATCCCAACCTTAAAAAGAGAGTGACTCATAATACTAAATTTTTTCGAGGCTGGAACCTTATGTCATTACCGGCTTTTTTGGCTGGTAAATTTTATGGAACGCTTTCTTATTTGGGGACGCCGGGAGTAATTTTGTCTCCAGATTTTTTATAAAAAGTTAAATAAAACAATAAAAAGGATTAATTGTTTATCAAAATCTATCAGATTCATATGGAGATTACATTATGAAACCAACAATATGTAGTAAAAAAAGGAGTATTCCATCGTTTTTACTGAGAAATATATTTTTCATATTTATAATAATTTATGTTGGATTACAAGGGATTGCTCAGGCAAGCCTTATGGTAACTCCTACACGGATTGTGTTTGAAGGGCGCGTGCGCACTCAAGAGGTAAGTCTTATACATAGAGGCGATAAGGAAACGACTTATCGAATTTCATTTCAGCATATGCGAATGAAGCCGGATGGTTCTTATGAAGAAATCCAGGAACCAAAACCAAACGAACAATTTGCTGATGAATTTATACGTTATTCACCACGGCAAGTGACCTTAAAGCCGGGTCAATCGCAGACAATACGTCTCATGGCAAGGAAACCCAAGAATTTACCCGCAGGTGAATATCGATCACACATGCTTTTTAAGGAAATCGCTCCTCCTGATTTGGGATTTAATATAGAAAGGGAAAAAGGTAAACCAGAAGATATTGCAGTTCAGACGATTGCCCTATTCGGGGTTTCCATACCCGTAATTGTCCGGCATGGGAATCTTTCCGCAAACATAAAGATTCAGGAAGCTAAGGTAACAACGGGGGAAAATTTTAATGGTAAAGAAAATTTGCCAATACTTTCCTTAAATTTGACACGCAGTGGGAATTCTTCTGTTTATGGTGATATTTGTGTAACTTATACGCCGGAAAATACATCGAAACAGTGTGAAATAGGCAGGTTATTAGGAATAGCGGTGTTTTGCCCTAATGATACCCGTCATATATCGATACCCTTAAAAATTCCGGAAGGTGTGCCCTTGGAAAAAGGGACCATACATATTGTTTATCGTAAATGTAAAGCTGAAGGTGGAGATATATTAGCAGAAAGAAGGCTCCTGTTATCTCAGAATATATTCTCTGACTAAGTGCGTGCAAATAGTATTGTAAACAGTTTGAGTCAAAATAAGAAATCCCTATCAAAGAGGGCTGTCAGAGCCGGATAAATTATTTTTATTCTGATCTGCAGCCATGATTTCAAGAGAAAGGAGGTGGATGTATGGCATTTTGAAGATTTTATTTTTTCGATAATGTTTTTCACTTAAACACTAATTAGAGAAGAAAGAGGATATTAAATAATGAAAAAGGTTTTAAAGAATTTGGCAGTTATATCAGCAATTATGTTATTCGTTCTTGTTTTTTCAAGTCCCAAATTTGCTCAAAGTGCTACTTTAGATGATCTTACGACCTCTGCACAGGTTATGGATCAAATTGGGATAAACTACTCAGTGGCTTTAATGTTTGGGACTTTTGTTCCTGGGGATAGTCCTGGTACAATAAATCCAACTCATACCACTATAACCGGCCCCATCGAAAGCTTTTCTCCGGGAATGGATCCAGTGATACTGGTCACCGGCCAACCCAGCGCCGGAGTTAACGTTACAATTGATCCAACTTGTACTATATCTAATGGAACAGACTCTATGGTTGCTGACTTAAGTGTACCTCCAACACTTAATCTTGACGGTAGTGGTGAAAGTCCGCTTATTGTGACTGCAACACTTAACGTTAATGCCAATCAACCGCCAGGTCTTTATATGGGTACATGTAGCATAACTGTTAATTATTAATTGCAGGTGAAATCTGCTACCGAATACACTCTTGTTATTGATCAGTTAAAGTAAACTGTCGTTTTTCTGGAAACCAAGTATGAGGGATACTGTCATCTTGGAGATAACAAGACTCCATAAGACAGTATCCCGATTTTTTTTACTACAGCGGTTATGAATAATCCTCAGAAATAAAATAGCAAATTTTATATCAATATGATGCAGCAATTACCACCAAATACAAATGCCATCATTACGCTGGTGCTCGTTACATTACTCCTTGCCTATTTGCCATATATTGTATATGCTGACGCACCATCCAAGATAAAAGGCCAGTTTCACAGAATTATAGAATCCCCCGAGGATAATCTCTTAGTATTAAGGGTATTGCTTGGTCGCATTATTCTAACAGAGGGGATAATAGGGTATCAGTATAAAGAAAATGTTTTGTTGCCTTTAGGTGAATTTTCACAAGCCCTTGAATTTCCCATAATTATAGACCCTGAAAAGGGTATTGCCACAGGTTGGTTTATGCGAGAGAGTAAAACTTTTACCCTTGACCTTAATAAGGGTGTCGTGGCTATTTCCGGTAAAGAGTATCAGTTAAGACCAGGAACCGCGGAATTAGGCAATAATGATATATTTGTTAATATAAAAACATTGGAAAAATGGTTTCCCATATTACTGGAATTTATTCAGAAAAGAATGATCATTAATGTTACTTCCACTGAACCTCTGCCCATTGAAGAGAGACTGGAACGTGAAAAAAGGCGAGGTAGCCTGAATAAAAAAAACAATTTTGAAACAGAAAAATATCGGCGGGTTCAATCGCCTTATAAGCTGGTACAAATTCCATTCATGAATCTGACCAATAATACGCGCTATGATAACAATCAAAAAGAAGATCATGAAAATAGTACAACTTTTCTGATGACTGGTGATTTATTATATCTAAATAGCACCATATTAATTGCAGCAGACAGTGATGAGGGGCTTTCCAATTTTCGTTTATCAATGGGACGTAAAGATTTAGAAGGCAGATTGCTGGGCCCTTTAAAGGCTACAGAGTTCTCTCTTGGTGATGTTTATACGCCACAAATTCCGGGGACGACTATCAGTCAGTCAGGCCGAGGTGTAAGTCTTTCGAATTTTCCTTTAGAGTATGCTTCAGACTTTGATACGATAACCATCCGTGGTGATATTGAACCAGATTGGGAAGTAGAATTATACCGTAACGATGTATTGCTGGATTTTCAACATGCAGGGGAAGATCTTATCTATGAATTTACTGATATCCCACTTCTCGCAGGATTAAATAATATCAAACTGATATTTTATGGGCCATTCAACCAAAAGCGTGAGAAAATACACAGGTTCTTGATGCATCCCGATCTATTAAAAAAAGGAAGGTTTTATTACCGTTTCTCAGCCAATCAGCATGAAACAGATTTAATTCCCATTGGAGATGATACAATCAAGACGGGACAAAAACAGGGGAAGGGCCGTTACATCGCGGAGTTTGAGTATGGTGTGGGTAAACGAACCACTATTATTTCCAATTTGGCTGCCATTCCACTGGACGATGGCCATCAGAACAACTATTGCAGTATAGGGGGCCTTTCATCGTTTGGGGGTATATATGGTCGTTTTGAAGTAACGGAACGTCTTAATGACGAGAAAGGGAGAGCAAGCCACACATCTGTTCAAACACGACTTGGTGGCTACAGCATTATAGCAAAATATGATCAATTTTCTCATAATTTTATAAGTGAAAAACGGACAAGATCTGCTTATTCTCTTTCAGACAGTTTGCATTTGAGGCTGGATGGCAGTCTGCGAATGAAATTCTTACCTTCTTTAAACATTGGATTAACTGGGAAAAGAGACCATTTTGAATCAGGACAAACGAATATAGACATTAGTAACCGTATTTCTCTTTTTGTAAAACGTTTCCATATCTCACATAATTTGTACTATGCCTTAAGAAATAAAGGAACAATTGATGGTCCCATCGAGCAGCTTGATGGAAGGTTATTGGTAAACTTACACTTACACAAGCTGAGTTTAAGAGGAGACATTGGCTATAATATTGATCCGGATAAAAACATTATGGATGGAACAATCACAAGCGATTATAGATTGACTAAAAATTTTAGTTTTCGGGCCGGCATTAGTCATAAATTTCAAGGGGAGAAAACCTATGGTTATTCGACTGGATTAAGCAAAACATTCAGCCGATTTATTTTAGGACTCAGCACAACATATGAAGATAATGGGCATTATAGTATACGCCTTTCCGCTTCAATGGGTATTGGATATGAGCCCATAAAGAAGAAAGGGGTAATATCTTCCCAATCGTTGGGCAATGCAGGCATCGTATCGGCAAGAGTTTTTCTGGACGAAAATCAAGATGGGCAATTTGATGATCAGGATATTCTGTTGCCAGACGTAAAGTTTCATATAAATAACAGTCCTTCTAAAATAAAAACGAATGAACATGGCATTGCCTTGCTCACAAATATCTCTTCTTACACGCCGGTTACAATTACGGTGGATAGGTCAAGCTTTGACGATCCATATTGGATTGCAAAGGAAGATACGATAGAAGTTATCGCGAGGCCGGGCGCACCGATACAACTTGATTTCCCTATTTTAGAAACAGGTGAAATTGATGGCATTGTTTATATAAAAAAGGATAATGAAATAAGAGAAGCATCTAATGTAGAATTAGAGTTAATAGACCAAAAAGGTACGATCATAAAAAAAACAAAAAGTGTATATGATGGATTTTATTTGTTTGATTTAGTGCCAATGGGTAGCTATCTGGTCCGCATATCAGAAGAACAGCTAAAACGCCTCAAGTTAAAAAATGTTAAGGCGCAATCCATTACAGTTACCAGAGAAAATGCTATTGTTTCCGGGACGGAATTTATCATTGAACCTTTAGAGGATATGGAAAAAGGAGCTGATTATCCTGCCGGAGCTGAAGGAGGGGGATCTTAGAGGGAAAATGGCAACGAGATGCTCTCCGATAGTTCAAGGCCTGCTTGATTGATAGAACCACTTCCGGAGGTAATGGGGTATTTCTTTGGTTATGGCCTACCCGAAAAATTTTTGTGATTCAAAATGATTAACTGTTATGCAAAGGGAAGAAACCATGAAAGGATATAAAGGTTTTTCTTTAAATATATTCTTGGTTTTAGCAGCAATGTTATGTGTATCAATAGCTTATGTTCCATTTGCTATGTCACAGGCAGATGCCCTTGGAAATGGGGCAGCAACCACTGGCACTGCCACAGCCATGGTTGTCAGTGATGCTTCACCTGAGGCTTTATGCCAAGATATAACTATACAGCTTAATGCTGACGGCACTATCTGCGTTACGGCTGATCAAATAGATAATGGTTCAACTGACGACCATGGTATAGTAACTATGATGCTTGCTCCCAATAGCTTTGATCGTGATGATGTAGGTGAAAATAGTGTTGCTTTGACAGTTGTAGATGCCAGTGGCAATACTGCCACATGTACGGCTATTGTTACAATTAAAGACACTACAGTGCCATAAATAAAAATAGATGAACAACCTTCCCCTGTTTTATACGACCCCAGGCTTTTAGGAAAACTTTGCATTTGCTCATGGGAAAAAATAAAGGAGTTCTTCGGTGCGTGCCTGCCTAAGAAAACAGTGCCAGGAGCAGTAATCTCTATACAAACCTGGGGAGATACGGCCATTTTTCATCCACTCACAGGAAACCTTCATTCAGGTGGCTGTCAAAAATAATAAACCTTTTAGGATATACTCGCTATTACCCTCCACGATCTTCCGCTTACATATTAAAATTTATAATTACGCAAGAAAGTCTGATATAATTATTATATAAAAATCATCCAGATTCATTATGTCTCATTCAGGTTTTATGCATGATTTTATTTTGGCGAGGAAATATTTAAGAGGTTTTCAAGAATCCATGAATGGCCGTAATAGTTTATCAAATATCTTAATCCTTTCGGCAGGCCTTATTTGCCTTCTTTTCTCTTGCACGATCGCTTATCCATTATATGCAGGTGATCATCATATAAACCGCCAAGAGTCTGAGAACAGCCGGTCATTTAGGGAGAATAAGCATATCGCTGCCTCGCCTGATATGCTTGAATTCGTGACCATTGAAAATGACTCTGAAATCTGGTCCTGGAATAGTCATGTCATCAGACGCTGCCAGAAATCAAGCGACACATGGACATACTATTGGGCACCTATAGAATATGCTCAATTGGAGGTACGGTGGGATGGTCAATCACGGACTGCCCTTTATTTTCTGGATGGGAATCAGATTTCCGTCCAAGAGGAAAGGGCCTTTTCGCCAGATGGTCTCGGATTTCAGGTAGGTGAAAAGATTTCGGCAGGAGATCCTCGATTTGGTCTCCAAATAAGCAATGATTTTCCCGCTATCCGAAAAAAGGAGGGAAAAAGGGCTCTAAAAAAGGGAATTCAAAGACTAAAGAATCGATATGAGGAGAAATACCATCCGGAATGCTGGCAATTTACGGCTGTGGCTGTAACGGAAGACTTTATCTGGGCAGCCATCCGCTCCATTCCCCGTCCGCCTGAGTCGATCCCCCGTTTTCCTCTCCCGAATGGTTCTTTCTCACAAAGGCATTTTCGGGAGTCTTCTGCCGTGCCGATTCAAGGGGGCGTTGTAAGAATTGAAAAGGACACTGGGAAATATGTGCGATTCACGGAAGAAAATGGACTTCCGGATAAATTGATATGTCAGCCCCTTTCAGGAGAATCCCCAGGATTACCTCACTTTATGCATCTTACCCGATTCTCGCAAGAGATTGTCGCTATTACGCAGATCGAGGATGGCCGAATTCGCTTTACCACTCGCTCCGATCAACAGGTATTTTATAATCCTGGGCAAGGAAGATGGGAAGATGCGCCATAAGAATTTTTGTGTATTCGTTCTTTCCTGTGTTTTAATCCTTATCATCTGCCGGAGCTCCCTGGCTGTGGAATCACCGGTAAATCCTATCAATGAGCAAGGGGAGGTATGGGAGAAAAGGGTCGTTTCTACTGCCTGTGGAATGATTCATATTCAGTGGAGATACTTGGGAGTGGAGTTGCCCGATTCCTACCGCATTTACCGGGGAGAAGGAGAAGAAGATCCTTTTTCTACAGAAGAGGCTGTTCAACAGGCCATCCCCTGGCGAATCGATCTTTCAGGCCAGGGTTGTTTTTTCCGTTTTTTGCCGGAAGATGAAGAAGAGGGAGAAAAGATGTGGTTGATGGTCCGGGCGGTAAAAAATGGAGAGGAGTCGAATAATCTGGACGCAGAATCAGTAATCGTCGATCTTCCCTGGATTAACGGTTTGAAAGATCCTAACTTCCTGAACTTTTACGTAGCGGATGATGAACGTTCCGATTCTTTCTTACAGGAGACCCCGGTATGTCCTTTTTGTGCGAAAAGCGGCAAGATTTATTTCCGCCTGGCCCGGGCTTATCTGGCTGATATGGGTGACAATGGATGGTATTACGTAGATCCTTCCTTTGATTTGCCTGAATATCTGGAAGATGTGGCAGTTTGCTTTGAGAGCCAAATTTATCCAACAAACCTCGAAACATTCGGCAGGCCTGACAGCGAATGGACTGATGTTGACGAGAACGGCCGCATCATCATCCTGTTTACCCGGCTTAGTTCCAATATCGGGGGCTACTTTGACGGTATTGATAAATTCCCTCTCGACGAGAATGAGGATTATATAGGCAATTATGCGGATATGTTTTATATCTCCTCAGGATCTTCCTTAAAATCGATAAAACGCACTATTGCTCATGAATTTCAGCACATGCAGCATTTCGAGGCCAATGCGGAAAAAGACGAAGCATGGGAGGAATTGTGGTTGGATGAGGCTTGCTCGGAATTTGCCGAGGAAGTGAATAATCTGTTGGATGTTGGCAGGACTTACTGGGATGAGTATCAAAAACGACCGAATGAAATCAGTTTGACCAGATTCGGATTCTTCGATGTCCACGAGCGTTTTGGCGGATGTCCTATTCACTGGAATGAGGGCACGGAGAATTATGAAGCCTTCAAACGGGTGATAGCCCATTATGATCAGGTCGCCATATGGACTCATTATATGGAATATAATGCCTTCCCCGTGACTTCATTGGCCTCATTGGTTGAAGATCCGAATACAGGTATTGTTTCGGTCCAAAACCATCTGGGTAGGGATTTCCAGGAAGTCTTCACTCATTGGACTATTGCCAATTATGTCAGTCCTTATGCATATCCGGAAGATACACTTTATCGTTATAATGCCCAATTTCCGAATGGCGCAGAACTCATTGCCACACACCAGGTAGACCCCACAGCCACCCTTTCCCCTGAATGGGTCAAAAGCCCGGAGCAAATTCCGTCTTGGCAAGAAGGCTCCTTGAGAGATCTGACTGCGGATTATGTCCTTTTACCCCATAATGGCCTTTTGGAAAGTCATTTGCATTGGGAGGTCACAGGAGTAAATGGGCAAGAGAATCTTTGTCACGTGGCATTCATTGATCATACGGATCCCAATCAATCCGTTCTGCATGAGGTAGTGAATCTTCCCACTCCAGGTTCTGCCGGGGAGATAATTATATCTGAGGGAGAAAAGGACCTTTCCAGTTGCCTGATTGTGACCAATGTATCCCAATACAAAGACAAGGGATATAAGAGTTCCTATCAGTATCGGGCCTACCTGACCCAGAATCCCCGGATTGTGCGGATCAAGCTCGATCAGGATCAAAATGAATGGCTTCTCGGAGACTCACCCGTCAGGGTCAAGGCCGGCTTGATCCAGATGTGGATTCAATTCGACCAGTCCATGAGTGAAACTTCACCCTCTGATATTTTCATAGATCCTCAAGGAGAGGGAGCAGGGGAGGGGCCCATTGCCTTTCAACCCGCCTCTGCCGCCTGGTCTCAGATTGTATATCCGGCAGATACATGGTCCGGCACGGTCATGATCCCTGAAAATAATAGCGAACACTGGGATGGTTTGGCCGATATGGTCATTTCAGGGATGAGAAATTTCCGGCAGGAATCCATGACGGAAACCTCTCAATTCAGTTTTTTTATTGATACACAAATACCTGGTCAAGTGACTCATCTGGTAGTTTATTTTGTGGATGGGACAGCCGAAATCAGATGGAATAAGAACACAGAGTCGGATCTTCTGGGATACAATTTATATGGCATATACGGGGAAAACGAACCCTTTTGGATCCCTCTGGAAGGGCTGAATGATCCAAACTTCCCCCTTCTTTTGTTATCCGATCTTGATCCTGGAATCTATGAACTTACCTTGACTGCTCTGGACCAAGCCGGTTATGAGGGGCCTCCTTCGGAGAAGGTTTTTTTGGCAATTCAGCAGGAGATCCCTTTATTCGCAGGTCAGAATATCGTGAGTTATCCTCTCCAGCCCCCTACTGGCTATGACTCCGGATATTTGCTCTCTAACCTGGGCTTTTCTACAAAAGGCATAAGGCGATATGTACCGGAATTATCGGCATATCAAACCAGTTATTGGATCGATGGCATCGTTCAGGGAATTTTTCCCATTATCCAGGATGAAGGGTATATTATTTATCAACAGGAGGCTGTCTGTCTGACATTTAGCGGCCCTATCAAAGACCAGGAGATTTATCTTTATGCAGGAAAAAATCTGATCGGCATTCCCTTTTTCTCCCCTCATGAAACCCTTTCAGATGTTTTTCAGTATTTATTGAAAAATGGGGAAAATATTTCAAGCCTCCATTATTATCAGCCTCGAACCGGAAAATGGACTGGTTGTTATGATTTTTTCGGGAAAAAATCCGGACCTCATATGAAAGTTATGAAGGGGTTGGGATATCTTGTATATACCCGTCATTGAAAGGCAATTCCACGTGAACCTTGAAGCCATTGATAGAGCGGGAAAAGAATATCAGACCTGCCTATATTATTGTTATTACACTGTGAGTTAAATTGGCTGAAGCCTAATATAGTGATTAGTTTCATGATCCGGACAGGTCAGGAAATGCCTCGGCCACCGCAGGACAAAGAATCTTGTCATCACGCATGTTAAGGGCGGCAGCAAATCCTTTGCTCTTTGCTATGAATTGATCAAGACCAAGACGAGCCAGCTCCCGGCAATAGGGAAGCGTTGCATTACAAAGTGCCTGGCTGCTGGTTTTTCCGACTGCACCCGGCATATTCGTGACACAGTAATGAACGATGCCATCCACGACAAAAATCGGATCACTATGGGTTGTAGGATGACTCGTATCGCAACATCCGCCCTGGTCAATGGATACATCCACCAGCACGGACCCTTTTTTCATCCCTCCCAATATCTGACGGTTGATGAGCACCGGGGTTCTTCCTCCCGGAATGAGAACCGCACAGATAACAAGATCAGATTCTTTAGCGTAACGCTCCACAGCATGGGGGTCACAATAAACTGTCGTAACGTTGGGCGGCATGATCTCATCGAGGTAGCGCAGACGGTTGAGGTTGATATCCATAACCACAACATTGGCACCCAGGCCGGCAGCGACCTGGGCAGCATTGCTGCCGACCACCCCACCTCCGAGGATCAGAATATTGGCAGGGGCGACCCCTGCGACCCCGCCCAACAGGATCCCTCTGCCCATCATCGGTTTCTCGAGACACTTGGCCCCTTCCTGAATGGACATCTTGCCTGCCACTTCACTCATGGGCGTGAGAAGTGGAAGATGCCCCTCGTCATCGGCCAACGTCTCATATGCCACGGCGGAGATGCCACTCTTGAGACAGGTTTCTGTGAGAATGCGCGAGCCTGCAAAATGAAAATAACAAAAAATTATCTGCCCCTTACGGAGCTTTTTGATCTCTTCTGGCTGTGGTTCCTTGACCTTGATAATCATTTCTGCCTGATCGAAGATCTCTTCCGGAGTGTTCACCAATATCGCACCAGCAGCAGCGTAGTCCTTGTCGTCATAGCCGCTTCCAAGACCGGCACCCTTCTCGATTAATAAAGTATGGCCGTCCTGGGTCAGCAA
Source organism: bacterium (assembly GCA_049472295.1). GTDB lineage: Bacteria > SZUA-182 > SZUA-182 > DTGQ01 > JAFGSM01 > JBLIRM01. The sequence goes on from JBLIRM010000014.1 coordinate 18,398, forward strand.
ATGAGCACCGACGGGCAGCATTGCAACTCTGTACTCATCAACCTTTATTTCGCGAGGAACACCCACAATCATCTCTTTTTTCCTTTCGTAAGCGATACCATTCGATCCCGAACCATTATCTTAAGATTCATGGTATTTCCTGATCAATAACAATGCAATGATTTGTCTGTTTATAATATCGGCAAGACACGAACCAGGTCAATAACAAAGTGGATACTCCATCCCCTCTCTACAATCTTAATCTTATGTATTGTTATATGAAAACAGTCGATAAGGTATTTATAAAGGAGATGAAAAGAGATAACAGAAAGGAAACAAATTGTTCGAGGGCATTCGAGTGGTCCTAAGGCTTTTGGATTAAGAAGGCGAATCAAGATCGGGAGTTTGAAGCAATGGGTTTTCATTTTAAATTCGGTGTGATGACGGATGTTGGCAAGATCCGGGCTCTCAACGAGGATAATTTCTATGTCGCAGAGGATATGGGGCTATTTATGGTGGCCGATGGATTAGGCGGCCAAAAAGCAGGTGAAGTGGCCAGCAGGATGGCTATTGAGACCATAAAAAGGTACATGAATAACAAAGAGAATCCTTTAACAGGAAAGTATCATAAAGAGTTTTCCCAGGATACCAATAGAATATTGAGCGGGATTCGGCTGGCCAACTCAGAGATATACAAAGCTGGACAAAGGGACTCGGAACATCAGGGAATGGGAACCACCATTTCATCTGTTCTCATCAATCGTAATGTGATGACACTGGCCCATGTCGGAGATAGCCGAATTTATCGAATTCGGGGAGGGCACTTGGAGCAATTGACCAAGGATCATTCCGTCGTCCAAGAGCAATTAAAACGTGGGATCATTACGAAAGAGGAGGCTGAAAAATCGAATTACAGGAGCATCATCACAAGGGCCCTGGGGGCAAAAGAGACGATCCGGATCGATGCCGATGAAGAGGTGCTCTTGGACCATGACAGGATCCTCATTTGTACCGATGGGCTTACAGATATGGTCAGAGAGGATGATATAGTGCGCATTATCCTCAATAATGAGGATGATCCGCAAAAGGCTTGCAAGGAATTGATAGACAAGGCTAAGGGCGGGGGGGGGATGGATAATATTACCGTCATTCTGCTTTACTGTGAGAAGGATGAACAGAAGGTTGGATTCCTAGAGAGAGTGTTTTTGCCCATCATCAGCGGGTTGAGGAAAGCATCCAGTGAAATCCAAGGATTTATGAGTAGGGAAAAGGGGGATGCCCCATCGAGACCTGAAAGGGCAAAAAGGGAAGGGAATATGTAAGGGGGGAATGGACATGGCGAAGTTGATATTAAAGTTCAAAGATGCAACACTCCGGGAAGTTCCTATAACCAAATCCTCAATGACCATAGGAAGGATGGAAAGAAACGATATCATGATCAAAAATATGGCCGTCTCCAGACAGCATGCCAGAATTATACACAATGAGGATCAGTTTATCATTGAGGATCTGGATAGTATGAATGGAATTTTCGTTAACGAGAAAAAGGTGACACAATGTATCCTCAAGGATAAGGATGAGATCCTGGTGGGCAAACACACCCTTGTTTTTGTCAACGAGGAGGGTGGGCCCATTGAAATGAGGCAGGACATCGATATCCCTCTTACGGAAAAGACGCTTATACTGGACACTCAGAAGCAGCGCGAACTCATATCCCAACCAGGGGATGAAAGCCCGGTCACTATGCAGGAGCCCATTGAGCTGAAAGGGGGCATATCGATCATTTCAGGGGGAGCCGGCCAAAAGGATATCGAGCTGACAAAGCGTTTAACCATAGGGGGCAAGAGCAAAAGTGCAGAGATAAAGCTCAAGGGTTTTTTCGTGGGCAAAACCGCATTCATCATAAGTAGGAAGCCCCATGGGTTTTTTATTACCCATTCAGGAGGGACGATCATGACAAGGGTGAATGGTGAAGAGGTAAAAGGAGAGCGGGAGTTGATGGATGGAGATATGATCGAAATCGGTTCGACAAAAATGCAATTTTACATTAAGAATTAACCCGATGGAAAGGCTGAAGGGATGTCCGGAAGGAAATGGGTAGGAAGCCATGGTAAGATTAAAAAAGTCTGCAATACGACTCCTAAGAACCCGGAGGTTCATTACTCCATAGGGATGCCATCATAGTGATCTGTAGTGCCCCCCTATACCGGAAAGACCACAAATAAAAAAGCACGCCTTGCGGTCCGTATCAGGGCAAAACATAGATTCCAATATATGCTTCGATTATGCCCTTTTGGGAAAATCACTCCAATTTTTCATGATCTAAGAGCCGAATTTTTATAAATTTATAACCGAATTATAAATAGGATTTTAAATTATAGGTTATGAGGAAAAATATGGTAATTCAAGATCTTAAAACACATTCGATAAAAATAAGACCTTTGCATAGATCAGAACAACCTCGAAATTCCTTGATGGTGAAAAATGGATAACAAAGTAATAAAAGAGCAGAGCCACTGCACCGGGTCATCCATCAGGCATGACCGGTGCCAGAGTATTCATATAAAAAAACAGAGAGTTAACCGTTAAATATGGCCGTATTTCAACCCATAGAATTTGGAAAATATTTGCTTTTAGACAAAATCGCCGTCGGTGGCATGGCCGAATTGTATCGGGCCAAAATAAGGGGTATCGAGGGGTTTGAGAAGCTTATTGCCATAAAAAAGATCCATCCCCACCTTACGGCTGATAAAAATCTGATCAGTTCATTCATCGATGAGGCAAAATTGGCTGCTTTGCTTCAACATCAAAATATTGTTCAGATATATAATTTCGGGAGTATGGAAGATGCCTATTTCATCGCCATGGAATACCTTTTCGGGAAAGATCTGAGATTCATCATAAAAAAGTCAAAACAAAAGGGTCAGCCGCTCAACTTAGAAAATGCCCTATATATTGCCTCAAGGATTTGTGCAGGACTCGATTATGCCCATAACCTGAAAGATTTTCATGGACACTCTCTGAATATCATTCATAGAGATATCGGTCCTCATAATATTTTTATCACCTTTGATGGTCAGATAAAAATCATCGATTTTGGGATTGCCAAAGCAGCTACCCAGCATACGATGACACAAGTAGGCTCGATTAAAGGAAAGATAGCCTATATGTCACCCGAACAGGCATTGGGAAAATCCGTTGATCACCGCTCGGATATTTTTTCCATTGGCATTGTTCTTTACGAGATGGTCACATACAAACAGATGTTCGAAGGAGATAACTTTGAAGCCTATGCCAAGGTCCGGGAAGCAAAATTTGAACCGCCTGAAAAGATAAAAAAGAATCTGCCCCGAAAACTCCATAAAATTCTCAATAAGGCCCTTGCGAAAGAACCTGAACGGCGTTATCAATCAGCAGAAGAAATGCTTATAGATCTTGAGATGTGTATATCCAAACTCTCCTTCCGACCGAGTGACCGCACGCTTTCCCGGTACATGAAAGCGCTTTTTGAAGATGAAGCGAATACGGAAGAACTTGCGATGTGTGAAGCACCACCGATGGATTATGAAGAGGAGCTAGAGGTTGAAGAAGATAATGAGACATCAAGGGTGGTTATAAATGAAGTAGATATGCCCGAAAAGCGGAAGGGACAAAGATATTTGTATATAACACTGGCAACTGTTCTCATCGCCTTAGGGATGATTTTTGGCATTATGATGATAGAGAATCCGGTCTCAAAATGGGTCAAGAAAAACGCAGACCTCGCCAATCGTCATCTTTTTTCGGATTTGTCCGGGATTACTCAGCCTGCTGAGGATTCAAGTGTGGTTCAGAAGGATCTTGTTTCATCTTCCGGATCATTCCAAAGTGCCGGGTTTCCGGAATCAGTCCCCCTGGATCCTGAGTTAACCGCGTTGCTGGAGACGGCCAATGCATTAATTGAATCAGAACATTTTGATGAAGCGATCGCATTGTTTGAAGATATCATGGTGAATAAACCTTTTATGACCGAAAAAATATTAGGCCCTTATTCTGAAGCTTTGGAGAGTCAAGCTTCCAAATTGATAAAAACAGATCAAGAGGAGGCCAAGGCCTTGTTGCTTAAATCAATCATGCTGAACCCGGAGAGTGTACAGGGACATTATCTTCTGGGACGTCTCTATTCAAAACAAAAAAATAATGCAGGTGCCATTGCTTCATATCAAAAGGCAGTCGAGCTAAATCCTCAAATGACAGAAGCTTTTTTCAATCTCGGGTATTCGTACGCTATAAACAAAGATTATATAAAGGCAGAGGAAATGTACCAGCGGGTCATTGAACTATCCCCGCCTTTTCTTGATGAAGCCCTATTTAACCTTGCCCTTGTGCAGGTGAAACTCGGCAACCTGCAAAGGGGCATTGAAAATCTGGAACAGGCAATCGAAGTCAATCCGGAAAATAATCAGGCTAAGAAGCTTCTTCAACAGTTAAATCAAAAAGCAGGCCAAAAAGGATGAGTGATGCATGAAGAAATTATTTCTTCTGAGCATAATCGGAGTCATTCTGATATCTGCAAATGTGGGTTGCGGCATATTAAATAAGAAAAATAAAGAGTGGAAGCCGATTGAGCCCCAAAGAACATCCTTTGTTCATATAATCAAATTGCCTGGTGAAACGCTTCAAATTATTGCCAAATGGTACACAGGTGATAGTAAAAACTGGACTGCCCTTGCTGATGCCAATCCCATTATTAACCCTGATCGCATATTTGTTGGTAATCATATATTTATCCCTAAGGATTTGCTTAAGACCCGAAAGCCTTTACCAAAGGAATTTATTACTGCTTATTATCAGAAACCGAAACAAAACAGGAAAAAGGAAATTACACAATCAAAATCCACACCTCCATCCAATGTGGAGGACGAATTTATACTGTTTGGCCCCAAGTAAAGGAATACTAAAAAGCAATGAGTTACCCTGCAGCAGGCCGCAGGGAATGACCAAGCTAAAAATTTTTACCGGGTCATTGCGATCATTTTCACGTATCAAGCATGTATGACTGACTTGTTTATTCCCGGGAGAAACTCATGATGAGAAATATTCATAGACTTCTAATAATTAATCTTGTCATTTATGTGATGCTCCAATTCCTTTTTCCAGGTTATTCGATTGGTAAAACCAACCAACCTAATGGTAAGACCAGTCAACCCGCTATGACTTTAAGAGAGGTAAAGCAAATTCTGGAGACAAATCGAAGCTTTCATCACAGGAATCTCAGCAAATTAAATTTATCAGGAATGGATTTTAGCAAGATAACAATGAATAATACCAACCTTAGCCATACCAACCTAAGCAGTGCCAACTTGAGTGACGCCATATTAATATCTACCAATTTGAGTCATTCCAATTTGGAAAACGCCAACCTGAGCGGATGTAAAATGGATCATCCCATTTTAAAAAAGGCCAACCTGAGTCATGCCGAGTTGAACCTGGTTATCATTGAGGCCGGTGATATGACGGATGCCAATCTGAGCGGCGCCAATCTAAGAGGCGCCTTTATCAAAGAGGTCGATTTAAGCAATACAAATCTGAGCAATGCTAACTTGAGCTTTGCATTCATAAAGGCCGACCTGAGTAATGCGAATCTTAATAAAGCCGACATGCACGGTGCGAACCTGATCAATGTCAGTCTGAATAATACGGATATGCGCAAGATAAATCTGAGCGGTGCAAAACTGGAACAGATCGACATGAGCGGCACCAGCCGTGTCCATGTCTATTTAACCAATGCCAATTTGAATCATGCCGTCATGCTGTCAGTGAAAATGGCGGCTGTCGATCTGAGTGGGGCCTACCTGAATGGGTCCATTATAAAAGATGGCAATCTCAGCTCCGCCAACTTGAGTAATGTTAATCTGAACAATACGGTCATACTCAAAACGGATCTGGGCAAAGCAGATCTCAGGTATGCCAGTCTGCTCTATTCTTATCTGGAAGAAGTTGACATGAGCGGTTCGAATCTGAGCGGTGCTGATTTAAAATATTCTGAAGTGGGCAAAACCAAGCTGAACGATGCGATACTGAGCAATGCAGATCTGTGCGATGCAAGTCTAATCGGAGCCAATCTGAAGAATGCTGATCTGAGAAATACCAAACTGAGTCGTTCAAACCTTAGGGATGCTGATCTGACCAACGCCAAGCTGAAAGGATCAGACTTAAAATATGCCGACTTAAGCAGTGCCGATTTGGATGGTGCTGATTTAAAAGATGCCGATATGAGTCATGCCAATCTCACCCATGCAATATTAAGTAATGCGGATCTTAGCAAGGTCAATTTGGGCGGGGCTATTCTAAAATATGCCGATCTTTCAAAGGCCAAACTAAATGGCATAATCCTGAAAGATACCGATTTAAGTAAGGCTATTCTGATCGGTGCTGATTTTAAGATGATCGATCTGTCGGGTTTCAATCTGAATGGTGCAAATCTGAAAAATGCCGACCTTGCTGGTGCCAATCTGAGTGGAGCGATTCTGGAAAATGCCGATTTGAGCGGTGCTAATTTGGAAAAAACCAACCTGATTGGTGTTAACCTGAATGCTGCAAATCTAAAAAAGGCCAATTTGAGCGGTTCCAATTTAAACGAAGCCAGTTTAAGAAATGCCGACATGACCGACGCCATCCTGACCGCCGCTAAACTGAATGATTCCAAATTGAACAATGCAAATCTGAAAAATGTCGACCTTAAAAATGCCTGTATGAAAGGAGCCGATTTGAGCGGCGCCAAGCTGAAAAATGCCGATCTGAACGGCGCTGACCTGACAAATACGAGTTTGAAAAATACCGACCTTCGTGGTGCCAATCTCAAAAAGGCTGATCTGAAAGGGGCCGATTTGAAAGGATGTGATTTCACAGGGGGCGAAATCAGTCTAATAAAGAATTTTCAAGAGGCACAAAATATTAATAAGGCCACAGGATTGAAAAATTAATCTGAGATCCGAAATACCAACTCTCTTCTGACCCTTTTTCATCTTCTGGCAAATCTTCTATGTATTTTTGTTTTGGAAAAAACTCAAATATTGTCTATACTCTTATCCATGTAAAGCAATTTTCTCAAAATTGGGAGGAGGTTAGGTTATGAAACGTAATCGACAATACATTGCCTTTATATCATGCTTGCTGTTTTTCTGTATACCCTCGGTTTATGCAACCGCCGGCAATCTGCCCCAGGGTTTTGTGGATATAAAAGACGTTGCCCCGGATATCGTTGTGGAATCCCGGTATTACTCGAACGACAATTTTATTGGAGAACGCGTGGATGGATATCTGACGTCTCGCTGTATCATGACACAAGAAGCATCTGACGCATTAAAGAAGGTCCAAAATGATCTCAGACAGTTTTCTCTTGGCCTGAAGCTTTTCGATGCCTATCGGCCTCAGCGCGCTGTCGCCCATTTTGTCCGCTGGACAAAAGACCTAAAGGACACAAAAATGAAAATGCAGTATTATCCCCAAGTCGAAAAGAAGGACCTATTCAAAAAGGGATATATTGCCGAGAAATCAAGCCATTCGAGGGGGAGCACGGTTGACCTCACCATTGTCTATTTTGACGAAAAGGGAGAATCACAGGAGTTGGATATGGGAACCGGTTTCGATTTCTTTAGTCCGAAATCATGGCCTGATGATCCGAGCATGACGCCGGAACAACGGGCACATCGGATGCTGCTGCAACTGCTTATGGAAACACATGGCTTTGCGCCCTATTCAAAGGAGTGGTGGCACTTTACCCTCGGGAATGAGCCCTATCCAGAGACATATTTTGATTTTCCGGTCCAGTAGATCCCTCGGGGAGCAGGCCTAATCAGAGGGATCTTTTTTAAATGTAACCATGCATATATAGGGCAGTTCCCTGTACCGGCTATCATAATCCAGGCCGTATCCAACAAGGAATTTGTCCGGGACTTGAAATCCCACATAATCCGCATAGAAATCCACTTCTCTCCTTTCCGGCTTGTCCAAAAAAACGCATGTCTTGAGTGTTGCCGGTCCCTTTTTCTGAAGATGGGTCACTGCGAAAGACATGGTTCGTCCGCTGTCCAGGATATCATCCACCACGAGTATCCGTTTGCCCTCGATCTCTGTGGTGATATCCCGTGTGACTGTAACCACCCCAGAAGATTTGGTGCCAGATCCGTAAGAAGAAACAAGCATAAAATCGATGAGAAGGGGGACATTATGCAGGTAGAGAAGTCTTGCCAGGTCCGCCATAAACATAAAGCTCCCCTTGAGGAGGCCTATGACGATGAGCTCACCTTCCCCTGCGTAATCAGCGGCAATTTCTTTCACAAGGTTGCCCACCCGCGCCTTTAGATCGAATTCCGTAATCAATGGCTTCAATATGACATCGTGTTTTTGATCCATCTGACGATCCTTACTTTGAGTGTATTTGGCGAGGTCCACTGCCCAAATATAAAAAAGCCCTTTAAGGACGTTGATTCAATTTATCGCACACCTGGTGGCAAGGACCATCATGCCTCCAGGTTCGCTACTCATCATACACCAAAAAATTTTATACCCATCATGGCAATATCATCCGCTTGTGGGACCCCTGCGGAAAAGGCCTTTACCCTCTTCATGATGGCTTTGATGATATCCCTTGTTGATTTGTATGAGTGGATGGTTTCCATGTCCTTCTTGAGACGCTCGTTGGAATAAAGCTCGGCTTTGCCGTTCATGGCCTCCGTAACACCATCGGTATAGACGAAGAGGACATCGCCCGAGGCAAGGGCGAGTCTTTCTGATTTATAATGGAGATCTTCGAGGATGCCAACCACCAGGTCCCCTGTCCTTTTCAAAAAGGTCACGCCGCCATCTTTTTGAATCAGCAAGGGTTGATTATGCCCCCCATTGGCATACAAGAGTTTTCCGGTTACGGTGTTGAGGACGCCGCAGAAAAGGGTGACAAACATGGTAGAATCATTATCCTTGCTCAGCTCGTTATTGACCTTCGTCAGTATCTCCCCGGGATCCAGAGATTGGGAAGCGGTCATTTTTATGAGTGTCTTAGCCACAGCCATATAGAGCGAGGCAGGGACCCCTTTTCCTGAGACATCCCCAATGAGAAAACACAGATGTTCCTCATCCAGAAAATAAAAGTCGTAGAAGTCTCCCCCGACCTCTCTGGCAGGCTCAATGAGGGCAAATATCTCAAAATCCTTCCGATTGGGGAAGGGAGGAAAGATCTTCGGAATGAGACTCATCTGGATCTCATGGCCGATATTCAACTCGCTTTGGATCCTCTCCTTGACGGCAATGGTCTCCCTTTCCTTAATAAGATTGGATGTTATGAAGATAAAGACCCCAAGCCCGATGGCATTGGCGGATATCATCGGAAGCGTAATCTTCTTGACAATATCGAGCATCACCGGAAAAGGACGGCCAATCAGGAGGACCAAGCCCATATGAAAAATCTCCACACAGATACCAAAGGTCACTGCCCCTGGAATCCCGATGAGCTTCCCTTTTTTGATGATATAGATGAGGCCGCCGGCGAAACCGATAGACAATGTCGCAATGGAGCAGGGCAGGGCAGTGCTCCCTCCCATAAGATAACGATGGAGAGAACCGATGAGTCCGGCTCCCAGACCAACGACAGGACCGGCAATCAAACCCCCCAGGGCCGGGCCAAGATCGCGAATATTACAAATTGCATCCCGAATGCGAATCCCGCTCAGGGTCCCGTAGATCGAAAAGGTACCAAAAATAGCGAGGAGAAGGATACGATGTCTGAGGGTGAATTCCTGGTTCACGATCTTGGAATAAAATCGGGTGCGGGTGAGAATATAGGCAATGACCATCAATACTGCCATATGATTGACAAGGGATATAATGATTCCCATAGCAAGTGTTCCCCGCTCTTGGTAAAACTGAATCTTATGTTTTATGAAAGGTCAAGGTAAGGATATTCTGATCTTTTTTTCGTTCATAGGCCAAGCTGTCCGCCATCTTTTTGATCAAGAAAACACCTAACCCGCCAATATTGCGCTCTAATATGTCACTCGAGAGATCGGGA
>JBLIRM010000140.1:0-8745 GCA_049472295.1 bacterium
GGGTGATGGGACTTGAACCCACGGCCACTGGAGCCACAATCCAGTGCTCTGTCCAACTGAGCTACACCCACCAACAATATTAAAATATGAATATTTTTCTTTTGGAGATCTGTTAAGATATACTTAACAAATATTTATCAAGGCATAAATAAAATTCCAATGGCCGCTATTATTGACCATTTCTGCCTGAATGTCAATAAGACCACCAGGGCTTGACGGCAACCTCGATCCTCATTATGGCGTAACCGCCTCTAATATCATAGAAAATCACTTCCACGTGATAAAAGCCCGGAAAGTTGCTCTGGAATGTCCAGAAAAACCGCCCGTCTGCCGTGCGCCCCATAGATCCGATATTGCAGGATGCATACAGCTCGTCTCCGTCGGGGTCCTGGATATTCATCTCCGTAATGATAAGCTCCTGCCCTGCCCTGACCACTTCAGGACGCTGTGGCGAAGCCGTAATGATGGGTGGATGGTTCAACCATGTTCCGGGATTGACACAGTAGATGGGCCTCTCGCCGAATGCCGAAGCCCCGAATGGGTCCGTACAGGTAACCACCGTATGTAAAACGCCTTCAAACCTGGGAGTGAAGCTAGTCAAGCCACTCTGCGGATCGATGATGGTGTCGATCCACGGGCCATATTGATATCTATTTAACCCATTTATGGTCATACGGAAGACCAGTTCGTCCTGATCTGTTCTGATCTGGTTTCCAGGAAGCATAGGCAGATGAGAGGTAGCCGGCGTCATGCCCTGAAGTTGTGCCAGAGAAAAGATAAAGCAGTCCGGATCCAGGAAGAATATGAGACATTCATTCTCCTCCCCCACGGTGAAAAATCTAGCACATATGTTGACTTGCGTGACCGGCGCATAGTTCTCTACCGGATAATTGACTACACTGAGAGGGAAGGTATTGGTATCCGATACCAAACCGTCAGTCACCTGAAGGGTCAAAATAAGGTCTTCGAAATACTGAGGCGTATAATCCATATAGGCAACTTGAGGCCATAAGATTACTCCTGAATTCCATAATGCGGACTCAAGGATAAAAAGCTGGATTGGTCCATAGTGAAAATGGCCATAGACTTCAATGGTTGGGATGGCCATATGCTCGGTTAATATGTAAGTCGGCATCCCGTCATAGGGATTTATGGGAAGCGGCTGGACAAGGAACGCCTGGATTGCGTTCGAACCATATCCATTCACAGTCATGTTCCACTGCATGTTTCCATGATTTCGTAATTCGGAGTTTTGATTGCCGCTGATGCGAAGGTTTGGATCATTAAAAACAGGCAATGTAATATCGATAAAAAATCCATCTCTTATATAAGTTTCAGCCACAGGATCGGGCGTTCCGTAACCCGGATCTCCTGATATCCATTGATTTGTATAATTGGGATCATACTGGGGATGATTCGGATCGATCACATGATAATTGGGATCAAGGAGCAGAAGATCATTTATCCATGCATCACGGATCTGATTGGGATCCGTGATAAAATTGTTCAGATCAAGAAGAAAATCGGTAAAATGGGGGAATTTGCCATTGGCCGTGTAATCTCCCAGGAAAAGATACCGATAGGGTTCAAAGATCTGGGCATATAACGGTCCAATTTCAAATAAATGGGCAGGAGCCTTCTTTGAGAAATCCTGAGCCCTGAATATGATGTCATCCAGACGGAACATCTGGCCTGTCACAAGCAAGGTATCCGCCTGGGCGATATACCAATCGGATTTGACGGAAATATCCGTAAAATCGTCCACTGCGTTCTTTACCAGATCCGCCAGATCAAGCCATATGGCATGCCAGGAGCCATCCAGGAAATTCCGCCCAATGTAAACGGTCACTTCCAATGCCTTGTTTTTACTCGTATTCACAAAGCTGGTCACATTAGAATAGTATGTGTCATTTGATGAAGTGCCTGCAGAAGGTTGGACCGGTTTGATTTTTACAGTAATATCGAAACCTTCGGTTGATCCGGTTATACCGATGACATCCAGCTCAAAGATATCCCAAGGCTCGATGCCGATAGGCGCCCTGAATTTGAAGCTCAAGACCGGGTTCTTTGTTAAGTCGATGTAACCTACTAATTCATCAGAGCCTGGGATCGGAGGTGTGAAAAGGTTATAAAAGATGCCATGTTTTTCTAAGGTGGTGCCAATGAGGAATATGGAGGCCGGACGATAGACATCCAGCACCCGGCTCCCTTCCTGGAGATCCAGGACTGTGTTGAATATGGTGGCATACCCCATGCCGAATCCGTACACCGGATAGGCTGGTTCGATCTGCCGCCAGCCGTGGTTATATGGGCTGTCCCAATACTCAAAATTATCAATCAGGATGTCCCCCTCCCCTGTCGCCGGGTTTTGCCAGGAGGGCACCTGAAGGGGCTGGCTCTGAAATGAAGGGAATTGGAATACCTGTGCCTTAACCAAAGTATTTGGAACCAGGATGGGTAATATAGATAAAAGAATCGCAAAGAAGTATAATCTCTTTGGAATCCATTTCATTTGAACCTCCTTCCTTTTCCGCGCTCTCAGTCTTGTTCTTAAGTTTTTTTGCGCTTAATCCAAATAATTCATTATACTATATATGGTCAAGAATTGACTTTTCACCGCAGAGAAGATTAATAAAACCCTGTGTTCTGCGCGTCCTCTGTGGTTTTTAAATGCAGTTTTTAAGTTAATTCTTGAATTAATGAGCAAACCAAATAACCGATTTACAAATCTAATACTTCAGTATTCCTATTTAATATGACCACCAGGGTTTCACAACAACCGTCATCGGCCGGATGTTATACCCTCCTCTTATGTCATAAAAGATGATCTCCACTTTGTAGGTGCCCGGGAAGTTGGTCTGAAAAGACCACATGAATCCCCCGTCCGCCGTTCTGCCGACAGCACCCATATTTGCCGCTGCAAAGATTTCATCCCCATCGGGATCCATGACCTTGAGATCCGGATAATTTATGATAATCTCCTCCCCTGCTCTTGCAACTAAGGGACGTGTGGGGTTTCCGAAGTTGATGGGGGGATGGTTCAGCCATGACCCGGGATTGAAGGTATAATATGTGAAATCACCGAATGCACTGGTCCCTCGGTCATCAGTGCATGTGATGATCGTCTCGAATGCCCCTTCGAATTGGGGTGTGATCGTGATCAAACCATTATCGGGATTGATCATACTCTGCATCCAAGGCCCGTACTGATAGGATGCAAGGCCATTCAGGGTCATCCGATAGGTCAGACCATCCTGATCGGTCCTGATCTGGTTGCCTGGCAACATAGGCAGATGGGTGGTGGCGGGTATCCCTCCTCTGAACTGGGCCAGGGAGAAGATAAAGCAATCCGGGTCCGAGAACCTCAGGGCATATTCATCTTCTTCCCCCACGTAAGTAATCCGGTTTGTGGTGTGCAACAAAACAACCGGAGGATAATTTTCCACAGGGTAATTCACCACGGATATGGGAAAGGTCCGGACATCCGAATTATGACCATTGGTGACCTGGAGAGTGACGATCAGGTCTTCAAAATATTGGGGTTCATAATCCATATATATGATATTGGGCCACAATCTCAAACCCACATTCCATAATGCGGATTCCAGGGCAAATGTCCGGGCCGGAGGATAGTGGTTTTTTCCATAGGCCTTTATGACCTCTATAGTCCGGTAATAGGCGGGAATATACGTGGGCATCCCGTCATAGGGGTTGATGGGCAGGATATTGATCATGAATGCCTGGACCGCATTCTCTGCATAACTGCCTACGGTCATATTCCACCCCAGGGTCCCGTGATTCAATATCTCACTCACCTGGTCTCCTGCGATCCTTAGATTCGGGTCCGCAAATACCGGCAGTGTGATGTCAATGAAAAAATCATCCCTGATGAAACGTTCCGCCACCGGATCGGGTGTGCCGAAGTTCGGGTCACCAGGGAGCCATCGGTTCGTATAGTTCGGATCATAATGCGGATGGGTCGAATCAATGGCATGGTAATTCGGGTCCAATGCAAGAAGGTCTGCAATCCATGCCTCCCGGATTAGATCCTGATCAGTAATAAGGCTATCCGGAATGAGCAGGATGTCCGTTAGCATCTGTATCTCTGAATTCGCCTCGTAATCGGCCATAAAAAGATATCGATAGGGCTCAAAGAGTTGCGCATAGCGCGGACCGCACTCGAAAAAATCGGGCTGATCCAGATCGGAGTGATCGGAAATCCTGAAACAGATATTGTCCAGGCGGAACATCTGTCCCCTGATAACAAGCCTTGTGGCTTTGGAGATTTCCCAGTCGGATTTGTTCGTACTTCCAAAGTTCCCTTCATAGCGGTCAAGGGCACTCAGAACCACTTCCTTCAGATCCAGCCATACCACATGCCATGTCCCATCCAGATAATTCCGGCCGATATCCACCTGAATAGACATGGAACCATCTCTGATTCGGGCATCCACCACAGTAGACAGATATCCGCCCATTTGCTGGGTGGAGTTTCCGCCTTGGTAAGGGCTGCCTGCGGGAGGCTGTATGGGCCTTATCTGAATACTGATGTCGTAGTCAGCCTTCGTGACACCGATTACATTAAACTCAAAGATATCCCAAGGCTCGATTCCAAACGGCGCCCTGAATTTAAAGCTCACTATAGGATGGGTCTCAAGGTCGATATGCTGGATAACCGAGGAATCCCCCTGAGCAGGTGGGGTAAAAAGACTGTATAAGATACCATGTTTTTCATTTGGGGTACCGATCAGAAAAATGGATGGTGGTCGATAAACATCCAACACCCGGTTCCCCTGTTGAAAATCCAGTATTGTTCTGAATATGGTGGCATAGCCCATTCCAAACCCGTAAACCGGAAATGCAGGTTCCAACTGTCTCCATCCGTGGTTATATGGGCTGTCCCAGTATTCGAAATTGTCGATCATTATATCCCCCTCCCCGGTCTGAGGGAACTGCCATGTAGGTACCTGAAGCGGCTGGCCCTCGCACCGCATTGAATGCACAATATAGCCGGTGGGAGGAAAGTTGGCCCCTGCAATTGAAGAGGTAATCAGTATTCCAAAAAAACAGATCAAAAATATCGAAAAGGGTTTCGATAAATGTCTCATTACGCCCTCCCTTGAACATTCGAATATGATGAAATCATTTATATATAATATAAACCATATTAATTAACTAATACAAATTTTTTATAAAAAAGGCATCTCAGATGAAAACCCGAATGGCTGATTCAACAAAGAAAATGAGGACGTAAACTGAAAATTGCCGAACAGGGATAACTGTGAAAGTCCCCCTGGGTAGCCAAAACCTCCGAAAGAGAAAGAGCCCGGGAAGGGTGTCTGAAATTGCTGTGTATTGAGGAAAGATCCTGGTAAAGCTGAAAACGGGTACTGGAATTGTCCAATTGCCTGGGGTGACTGAAAGGTCGACAAATTCTGAAAAGAGGAAAAGCCTGACCCAAACTGTGATGGCTGAAAGATTTGACCTGGAAAACCTGTTCCGCCAAATGTGAATCCGCCAGGGAATGAGGTTTGCATTTGAGATAGACCCAAAAGACTCGACAATGGAGATGTGGATAGAAACTGAAACTGCCCTGGAAACTGCAAAAAAGTGGAAGGCCTGTTGGTGGAAGCAGCAGGACGTGATGGCTCGGAGGTGTCACAGGCATCCCCTATTCCATCCTTGTCTTGATCCGACTGGTTTGAATTGGCGACATCCGGACAGTTGTCGCAATCATCCCCCACACCGTCCCCATCAAAATCCAGTTGATCGGGATTGGAGACCTGAGGACAATTGTCAGAATCATCACTCACACCATCCCCGTCCGAGTCAAAAGAGATTGGCACCGGAGAAGAAAGCACTCCAAAATTCTGGGTGAAAAAATATTCACCTCCATCCTCGAAAACCCCCACACCGATATGCGTAAAGGTGGTGTGCAGAATATTTGCCCTATGACCCGGACTATTCATCCATTCGTCCATCATCGTCTGAGCCAGCATGTTCACTGAAAGGCCTGAGATCATACCGATGTTTTCTCCTAAACCCGTCCAGTCTGTGATACCTGCCTGAGAGGCCCGGTCTGGAAGTGTCTCGAAACCGGCTACAGGTGAGACATGGTCAAAATAATCTAAGACAGCCATTTCCTCGCTGTGTTGCCTTGCCATAACCGCCAGTCTCGACTCCGGCACCAAAAGGGATAAGCCCGCCGATGCCCTTTCCTGATTCACCAGAGTATAGATCTGGTTTTCAACCAAGGAAACAAAATTCGCCTTTACCGGTGTGACAAGAAAGGAAAAAACAAACAGGCTGATAAGAAAGATATGACAAAAAAAACGGATAAAATACCCCTTCTGATTAAACATCGCGACCTCCTTTTTAAAGCTGATTTGAATATGAATACCTTGTATAGCGATCCGGAAACCCATCCCTCAGGAATCAAGGGCAGAGAAAACTCCCGGACGAAATATCAGATTTTGGGAAAATTTGGATTTGAATGATCTATCAATAGATATGTTTACGGATGTATAAACATGCTGCCTTTTTTATTAAGGGTACAGGATCATCGCATATCAGTCAAGAGCGATCTCGGCCTTTTGGATCGATATTTTTTAAAATTCAACAGGATAAACCCAATACAGAAAAATTTATATTGACATTATCAAAATCGCAGGATAGCATTTTATATATATTGATAAATGCTAATTTAGTGCCTGTTTCAGAATTTCCAAACTGTATTTTGCATACTTTGGTGTAAAAAACCTGAAACTGTTCTAAAGGGATCTCATGTTAAATATATAATATCTAACTATCATATCCAATTTATTATATAGTTTTGAAAGGAGGTGTGAGCGCGTCAGTTTCTTCATGACTGGGGCAGATTTAAACCCTATCACCAGCCAATTTACCTGCCTACCGCAAGTGACGCTCCTTCATCAGGCCCACCTGAAAAGGCTTTTGAATCTGGCTTATGATCCAGCGGTCGTGTCCCGGGAAGCCCATTGATCAAGGCTTTTAAACCAGGGCCGACCGGCGGATATGGCAAATCCTATCTTTGAATGGACTTTAGACGATCCATGGGATCGATGCCTTTCAGCTCATTCTGGGTTCCGAATTAGGCACGTCAATCCCGACCACTATGGGCAGGTCTCTAATGCGGGATTACAGCTATTTTGGGCAGTGCACCATCAAGACATTGTAGAAGGAGGTTATAGGTTCAGCGATTGCGTTATTCTGACCTAAGGGCTTTTTGTTGTTAAAAAGGAGGTCTATTATGTTATCTCATAAAAAAACAATCTTTCTAAGCATTATTGTAATTTTTCTGTTGATATTTTGTTTGAAAAAGTTTGGATTAAATCAACCCCTTCCATGGAGTTGGCCCCCTCAAAATCCTTTTCCCAGTGTGCTTCAATATCCGATATCTACCTGGCCTCAATCCGGTTTCATCCCAGCCACCAATGTACCCCCATCATCGGGCTGGCCCTTATATCTCCCGCCGCCATCATACTCCGCTCCGCCAAGAGTCACACCGTCATCGTCTTCCGGGTGCCCGGTCGGATTGCTCACAGGTTTGACTTTTGATGAAGAGTTCGGGCCGGGTACCAGTCAAATCACACGTTGTCTTATATTTCGCCAGACAATCAAGGTCGTGGTTTGGATTAAGGATTTTGAAATCGTACAGGGAAGATCAAAGGTGGACCCCATATTTAATATGATAGATGATTATCGGATCACTCATGGCACAAATGACTACAAAATTGTGGCTGTTGTGAATATGGAAGGCTCATGGTTAATGCTCAACAGAAATGCGGCCAATCCACATCCCAATGCCCACATCAATATATACCAGCCGCAAGTGGAGGACTTGATTTCAAAGGGCGTAAAATTCTATTTGTGAATGCAATCTTCACGATCCAGGGGGATCAAAACCTTTCATCTTATTCCAGGTGTGCAGTTCGTGCCAATTGCTCCAACAGCAGTTGCTGATTTACAAAAGATGGATTATCAATATCTTCAATTCTGATAAGAATGACGATGGATGATAGTTCAATTTACTCAAGTTTCACAGTGAGATTGCATTGCCGTCTTTTAAATTCATATTTTTAAATTCAACAGGATAAACCCAATATGGGTAAATTTATATTGACATTATCAAAATCTCAGGATAACATTTTATATATATGCTAAATGCATCCGAGCTTAACTCCTTTCAGGATTTCCAGACTGTATTTTACACCCTTTTGTGTAAAAACTTGAAACCGTTTTTAACGGGGTTTCAACTCAAATATATAATATAAAATTATAGTATTAATTTTTTATAATATAACTTTATGAAATTCTGAAGGGAGGTGTGAATTGCATTATCGCAAAATGATCGCAGTTTCCTGCATCGTCTCTTTCTGTATGCTTTTTCTTTTGATAAGCACACCCGGTTTCGGACAGTTTCTTCCATGGAGTTGGCAGCCCGGTGGTTACTTTCCCAATACCAGTCAAATCCCTCTATATAACTACCCTCCGCCAAATTTCTTTCCGACCACCGGAGCATTTCAAACATCCAATTGGCCATTTTACCTGCCTCCTGCCGGTTTCACCAGCTCAACAACTCCGACGCAGGCCCCTGCATCAGGTTCATGCTCTAGCGGTCGGGTCCTGGGGGTGCCCATCGATGAGGACTTCGGGCCCGGCGCCAGCCAGATCACACGATGTCTGATAATGAATTATGGCATCAAGATGCTGTTTCACATCGAT
>JBLIRM010000141.1:0-8732 GCA_049472295.1 bacterium
AGGAACACGGAATTCCGGCAGAACCCCCCTTTCAGTTTCACGGATGGGCCTATTTGACAATTATCAACTGTTAATGGAGCTTCGTACCCCAGTTCTGTTCCTGACATGATGAGCGTTTCTTTTCCGTATATCTTGCATCCGGCATAGATTACCACTCCATCCCCGGAAATTCGATCGGGATCAATCTCCTCTCCGATATCCACTGATACGGGATTGGGTATTCGAACACCTTTTTCACACAGTTCCGCCACCTTCTTATTATGATTCCAGATCTTCATTTTTTTTGTCTCCGATTGATCCCTCATCTCAAGCATTCGTTTTTATTGACATGGGGAAAAACGATATCACCCGGCACAAGGGAATCATCCCAAAAAAAATACAGAGTGATGACTAGTCTCATGTCAACGATACTCTGTCATTTCGAGGAGCTGAAGGCGACGAGAAATCTTAAGATTTCTCGCTTTGCTCGAGATGACATTTCTTGATTGACGGGGCACTAGTATCATTTCTCTACAAAAATGGCGTTTGCAGATCGATCATTAACATCTCTTATATAGTAAACGTCTTAAATAGATTGACAAAATAGATGTCATTGAGGTGAGCCAAAGCCCCGAGTGAAACGAGGGGGCAGAGAAGTAATCTGTTTTAAGATTGCTTCGGAATAGCGCTCTCGCAACGACAAGTCACTTTTGGCATTTACTTTAAATAATCATTAAAATATTATGGAAATTAATAAATCAAATGATTCAATATTATATAAGGAGTATAGGTTTGATTCAAGCCTGAGAATTCTAATAGGTGAATTGATTTTATTATATTGCTTTGAATTTTATGAAATGATAATGAATTGGATAATATTATGGTGATATGTCCCGGATTTTTTCAACAAATTTTATCAAGATTCAATATGTTTTTTGATAGTATATTTTATACAAGCAATTGACTTTTTTTGTATATTTCACTATAATTTAAAATATCTAAAAATTTTCAATGTATTATTCCACTATTTCAATTTAATATATATTTTGTTTGTCCTGATATAATCCAAAATAAAGTTATCTACGAGGCATTTGTCCTCTCCTGTAAAAGGCCCATAGCCGAACGCTAAGATTTCTCAAAGCTCTATCGTTTCAGGTCGAGACCGGCAAATCCGGAGAAGAAGACTTCAGGGCCTTTAAAAAGCAATACTATCGCGAGAATGCCTTGTGACCGGTTCATATTATCTTCATTTTATAAATTTAGAATCATCTGATTTCAATAATAAAGATCAAAAAGGGGGTGAATGAAAAGATATTTATAGCTCGGCGGTTAAAAAAGCAGGTTTCCAGATCTACCTTATTGGATTATTAAAAAATTTAATATTTATTCAAAGGTTTTTGGAAGGAGGATGTGATGAATATGGGAGAAGGTAAGAGGCATATTCAATCCTTAACAGTCCTGGCCATCATCGGTGTTTTTGTATTCCTTGTTTGTAACATGGCAGTTGCTCAGGACTTTCGTGATAGAGATACCTTTATATGGCAGGATTTCGAATACTGGCATGCACCAGCAAACTATGGATGGAAGAGTTCTTGTCCCGCATATCCTGTATTCGGATTCTGACCTTATACAGGCTTTGGGCGGATTGAAACTATAATGTGCCCTTTGCTAAAGAGCAGGGTCCTGTTCTATTCATGTATGCAGTCACCTTTTAATCAATTTTATCCGTTTTTTGCTTGGAATCAGAATGTGACCTATCCGGATGGGAGCCCAATCAATGATAAAAGTATCTTTTCATTTGATATCATGGTTCCCTATGTGGGTTTCGAACGGTGGGACACATGGGAAGTAGCCATTATGATCGTTACAAGAAATGGTCAGCAGGTACTTCTAATCTATTCGCCAACAGGCACCACTGAGGAAGGCCCGGTCTTCAGGGAAGGGATTCAGGGGGATGTCTTTTTCGGGGAATATGATCCCCCGGGATTCTTATATAGAATAGGCAGGCAATTCAATCAGGGTACCTGGAATCATGTCATCAGGGATCTGGATCGGGATGCAGCCCTGGCCCTGGGATATGATTTTAACGATCCGAACAGAGACGGGTACGGGCCGAATCCAGTCACAGGGGATACCGATCCTGGAAATTCCATGATTGCCATGGTAAAATTTCAGCATCCCCTTCTGAGAATAGACAATATCGCCTTTCATAAAAAAGGTGTTTTTCCTGAATCGGATACTGTTGAACAACCCGAACTCATCAGGATCGGTCCGCGTTATGCCCAGATTTTCGAACCCTATCGCTATCTCTTCTTTGCAGACTATGATACTGGTGATCCCGAGATATCGAATGTGATGGACTTCCTTCTCTTGGATCAGTTCGAAAACCTCTTTATCACGGATCCTAATGAGATTGGGGATTACTGGGAATCCCTGGGTGCGGACCCCAATAAGTTCGGTGAGGAGGCGGATCCGAATATAAGCGCATTGATGGGCAGGGAATTCATTGTGGACGAGAACCTCCCAATATTTGCCGATGCCAATCTGAGACTGGGCAACAACCCGTTTCTGAATTTAATTCCTGGCACTAATGTTAACGAAACCCTGGGCTGGAATGCGACAGTTGGAGGTTTGGGTGCCAGCGGAATTCAGTTTATGCCCCTGGCCCCTCTGGAGATTTATCCCTATGACGGGATGCCAACATACATCCCTGTGGATGGGGCTGAAGAGGTCATAGCCGCTTTCGGCAGGCCTTATTTTGGCCCCCTACCCGTCTTTTATCTGGAATGTGCCCTCTGGAACGCCGGATTCACCTATTGGCCCCATATAGCAAAACTTGATTTCACGCCCCAGGTATTTGAGGACATAATTCTGACCATTGAGGTGACCAACGGTAGGGTATCCGATGTGGAGACCTTTCCAATTTCAGTAGTCAACTATCCCGTGGAAAATCATCCCCCTTACATTGGTGATATGGAGGATCAGATCTTTACGGTGGGTCAAATGAATACCTATGCTGTGGGGGTTGTGGATCCGGACTGCACCATATTCTCGCTTGCTCAAATGGAGGGTCTAGTCCCTGCCACCACCCATCTTCCCATGCTGCCTGGAAATCAGATCAGGACGGATATGGATGCCATCTCCTGGAAATTCTATCTGGATGGACTGGCTTCATATCAGTATGGCCCGTGGATGGATAGTATGGTGGACACTTGCAGCGGTCTGATCCGATTTGCTCCGAAATTCGAGGGGGCGAATCGGGCCACTTTGGTTGCCACGGATGACCGTGGAGGTTCCGGATTCGGTGAGTTTATGCTTTTTTCCATAAATCCGGGGACCTGGCTGAACCATCCGCCGATTATCATGAATGATTGGGATAGTCCCCAGGTAGTCCGAGCAGGAGAAATATTATTGGTGACATCTCCGACCTTCAAGATCGTTGACCCTGATGGGGATGAGCTTTATTTTGCATGCAATATCGGGTCCTGCGGCACAACACCCGATGGCAATTTTTACTGGCAGTTTTATACCCATTTTCCAGGGACCTACCAGGTGGAAATCATTGCCTTTGATATCAGGGGCGGATATGCTATCATGACCATTGCGATCGAGGTGAAGCCATGGTGGTCTTATTAGAAGGGCCTTTCATATGAATTAATGCATTATAATAAGCATTTGAGATAGACTGTAACAAAAATCCCGGGGAGATTCCCCGGGATTTTTATTTCCGATATATTGATAATCCCAAAATCAGCCCCACTGATTCGGATCAAACCATTGATTGGGATCCAACCACTGGTTTGGATCCGTCCAGTCGAAGCACTGATTGGGGTCAGCACAGAACCATGGACAGAAACAATCATTGGCGCTCATGGTGGATTCCCTCAGCTCCAGTTGCAGTTCCCTTACCTTGATTTGATTTTCCATGGCCAGGGCCTCATTTTCCAGCAGTTTGAGTGAATATTCGAGCATATGGTCCAGCATTAGGTTCATATTTTCATAAATCAGGGGCAATGCCTGATTCTCTGTGCTCAACAGATCGGCGCGAAGCTGCAAATAGGTGTCATTATCATTGATGATGGCCATCATGGTGAGGATCATATCCGAGATCGTACGGACGGTTTCATTGATCAGCACAGTGACGTTTACCATCAACTCTTCTGTGTAAACAATGAGTTGGGAGACGTATACGATCTTATCGCCGAATGCCATGATATCATCCGCCATGAAAAGGATACGATCCGCCATTTCACCGATACGGTCGGCCATAACCCCTATCTGGGTGGCCATGAATAGGATACGGTTGGCCATGGGGCCAACCTCTTCCCCCATTGTTGCAAACTCAAAACCGAACTCCATCCCCTTCTCGGCAAATTCCGCACCCATTTCCATAGCCTTCTCGGCAAATTCTGCTACCATCGGAAGCATGGTTTCCATAAAGCTTTGTCCCTCACTTGACCATCCCATGGCAGTCTGCATGAATTCCTGAAGGCTCTCTGCAAAATCGGGTTGTATATCCATGGCCATGATCTGGAATTGCTCCATCTGGGAGGTCATATGATCCGAAAGGGTCATCATTTGCTGGATGAGTTCACTGGCCATGACCAGGACCTCCTCTGTCAGGGCCTCTTTGGCCCTGCTGGCGCTATCCGCAGATGTGTTAGCCTGGGTGTTTTGTCCTGTAAAGCTTAGAGCACCCATCTGTGTAAACATGGAAAAAACGGGTAAAATGGCTGCAGCCACTGAGGTATTTCCTTGAAATAGATTATTGGGTTGAAGGGGATCGATGAATAGACTATTCAATGTGGATAAAGCAGAGGTGCCGGAGAACATACCATTTGACTGGAACCGGGTCATGAAAGGCATATTGAAAGATCCAAAAGGATTGCTTGATGTGTTTCCAATTTGAGTTCTTTGGACCAAGTTGAGATTATTGATCATATTGTTGAATGAAAAGGCTGAGGAATAGGGTTGAAACTGAACCTGGTTTCCGTTCTGAAGAAAGTTGTTCTGGAGATTCACCGGCTGGTTTGTCTGGAAATAGGACATGTTGATCTGTGAATAGGGATAGATGCTGTATGTCTGATATATAGAGAATGGATAACTGCTGGCAAAGTTAAAATTGTTATAATCAATTTGTGTGAGGCCATCTCTTGAGGAAAAACACAAAAGTGTAAGAAGGCATAAAAGAATCACAATAACCTTTTTCTGTACCATGGCATGAGTCTCCTTTAAGAGCAATAATATTATTAGATGATTTTGAGATAGAATATAATGTTAAAAGATAATTTAAATAGATAAATTATAGTAAATACAAAATAATTTGCCATTTCAGTCATTAGCCTAAAGAAATCTAAAGACAGATTGCTTCGCCGCCCCCCCACGCTTCACTAAGGGCTTTGGTTCACCGTAATGACTGACTTTATGTCAAGATATTTAAGGCATTTACTATGGATTTAATTTGTTGGTAGTGCCATAAAGAACCTCCGATTATAGGTTTAGTATTCATGAAGTTTATCCCCGTCTGGAAGCCATCTTGTTTCAACATACAGTCAAAAGAAGAGGATCCAAAAGACAAATCTGCTTTAAAAATATAGAGAAAGATTGATAAAAACAGGAAGATAAGTTGATCAGAATATTATTATTAACTAAAATAATAATATTTCTGTTGTGAAATGTCAAAAAACAATATATTAATTATACTACTTAATTATACTGCAAAAATGAATGAGATAAAATAGAAAAGTTGAATAAAGGATTATTTAGTTTGCCCAGTTACAGGAATTTTTGTATAATTCGCGTACTGGGGTCAGGTCTTGAAATATGAGAAGGGAAAAACAAAATAATAAAGGATTCTTCTTGACGCATTACCAGGCAGCCCGGGATAAATCTTAAAAGCAAATTTAGTTACTTAGAAGGATGGTTGTCAATATTTCAAGACCTGACCCCAATTGATTAATAGATGGGCTGATGCCCCTCTCAAAGCCGAATGCATAAATAAGCAGTTTATAATATAATTATTTCAACAAATTAACGCAAAACTATTACAAAATTGATGTAACCGTTCAGTGCATTTTGCTCTTGTAATTACGAGGAGCCAAAGGCGACGTGGCAATCTCAAAAACAGATTGCTTTACTTCGAATGACTCGCAATTTGAAATAGGGTGAACGGTTACAAATTAATCAAAGGACAGGATTTTATGTGCGGTATCTGCGGATTTTCATATCATGGATTTCAACCTAAAAAGACACTGTCCATCTTAAAGGCGATGTGCGATACCATGATTCACCGAGGTCCGGATGACTGGGGAACCCATTTCGATGGTTTGATGGCCCTTGGGATGCGGCGATTGAGTATCATCGACCTTAAAACTGGGCATCAGCCCTTGTCTAACGAGGATCAATCCATATGGGTGATTGAAAACGGAGAAATATATAATTTCTCGGACCTCAGAGAAAATTTGATCAAACAAGGACATAAATTTAAGACAAAATCTGATGCAGAAGTTATTATCCATCTTTATGAAGAAAAAGGTGATCGTTTTATTGATTATCTCAATGGTATGTTTGGTTTTGCCCTTTGGGATTCAATCAGACGAAGGCTTATCATCGCAAGGGACAGGCTGGGCATAAAACCGATTCATTATATGCAAACAAAAGATGGACAGATTGTTTTCGCTTCTGAGATAAAGGCCCTTTTAAAATATCCTGGCTGGGAAGCGAAATTGGATTTGGAATCATTGAATCTATATCTCACATATGAATATGTGCCCACACCAAAAACCATTTTTCAGGGGATCTCAAAGCTGCCGCCCGGACACATGCTGGTTTTTGAGGAGGGACATATCTCTGTGAAGGAATACTGGGACCTGGATTATACATCCGGCAGAAAGGATTCAAGAGGACTGAGTGAAAAGGAATCCGAAGAGGCATTCCTTGAGCTTTTAGGCGCATCCGTAAAACGCAGACTTATCAGTGATGTTCCCCTTGGGACCTTTCTGAGCGGAGGTATTGATTCAAGCATGGTTACGGCATTAGCCCATCTCAAATCAAACCATACAGTGGATAGTTATCAGATCGGATTTCATGAACGCTCATTTGACGAATCGGATTATGCAGTACAGGCTGCCAGTCATTTAGGGGTCAATCATCACCAAAAGATATTTGATACCTCTCAGATGCTGGTGGCGCTTCCAAGGGTCTGTGAAATGATGGATGAGCCCCTTGGAGATGCCTCACTTCTACCCACTTACCTTTTATGCAAATATTGCAGGGAGAATGTAACGGTGGCACTAAGCGGGGATGGGGGAGATGAATTATTTGCAGGATATTATACCTATCAGGCCCATAGATTAGCCAACCTATATCTCTTACTGCCAAGGATTATCAGAGGAGGGATCATTGAGCCGGCTGTACGCAGGCTTCCGGTTTCTGACGAAAATTTCAGCCTGGATTTCCGTGCCAAAAGGTTTATTCATGGGATTTCCGAAGCCCCTGAGATTCGTCATACATTATGGATGGGTTCCTTCACTCCCCAGCAGAAGGCATCTCTCTTCAGACCGGATATCAGTGAAACGCTGGCTTCGCATGATATCTTTTCTCTGCTCAGGGAATATCTTAAGAAGGCAAGGGCCAATCATCCTCTCCATGCCATACTTTATCTGGATGCAAAGCTTTATCTTCAGGATGATCTTCTGGTAAAGGTGGATCGAGCCAGTATGGCAAACTCCCTCGAAGTGCGCGTCCCATTTCTAGACCATACCTGCGTGGATTTTGTGACCAGTCTGCCTCCGAGATTTAAATTGAATGGATTGAGGACCAAATACCTTTTGAAGAAAACGGCTGAACCGTTTCTGCCCTATAATATTGTCCATAGACCAAAAAAGGGCTTCGGCATCCCTGTGGCCAAATGGATCAAGGGTGAATTGAAGGAGATCTTCCAGGATTCCTTTCACCCTGATCGTGTAAACAGAGAAGGCCTTTTTAATCCTGATTTTATTACAAAAATACTCAATGATCACCTCGCAGGTAAAATGGATAACCGTAAACCACTCTGGACCCTGTTTATGTTTCAGCAGTGGTATTCGAAGTGGTTATAATCCTTTCAGCCTATAAACATTATCCACAAGATGCCTCAGCAGAATCTTAATATAATTAAGCATATGAGATATATTTTGACACTTTTTTGCGTTATTGGTATAATTTAAATTACTGGTAGAGAAATATTTTATACAAAATATTTCTCATATATCAATTGATTATAATTAAAATAAATATAATGATCTTTAACAAAAAAGGAATTTTGTATCCTTCGGGGGGGTATGAAAGGGGTGTATGCATGTCCGGAAAAAAAGGAGTGATATTAAAACTTGTTTTTTTTGCATTTGCTTTAGCCTGTATCATCATTCTCGTTGCAGGTTACAATACCGCAAATGCCCAAGATGCAGATCATTGGCTGGACCTTGATACCTTTGTATGGCAGGATTTTGAATATTGGGATGCCCCCCAGAACTATGGGTGGAAAAGTTCGTGCCCGCCATATCCTGTATACGGATGGTGTCCTTATACCGGTTTTGGTAGAATCACTACCATGATATGTCCGGATCTTCAGAGCAGGGTTTTTCTATATCAGTGCATGATGTCTCACCTCAACCAATTCTATCCCTTTTTCGCATGGAATCAATCAGTAGTATATCCCACAGGGGATCCCATAAATGACAAACCGATTATTTCCTTTAATATCCGGATGTTTA
>JBLIRM010000142.1:0-8679 GCA_049472295.1 bacterium
TGATCTTGGGAGCCCCGGTAATGGATCCTCCGGGCAGACATGCCTTCATGCAGTGGATTTGATCGGCGCTATCCTCCAATTCCCCGCTGATGGTGGAGACAAGATGAAAGACTGTGGCATACTTTTCCACATCAAAGAGTCGATCCACCCTTACGCTGCCCGGGCGGCATACCTTGCCCAGATCGTTGCGTTCCATGTCCACAATCATCACCAGTTCAGCCCGATCCTTCCTGCTTTCGGAAAGTTCCCGGGCCATCCTGAGATCCTCCTCCCGGTCTTTTCCCCTGGGACGTGTCCCTTTGATGGGTCTGGTCTCAACCCTTTTGCCCTGCATGCGAAGGAATCTTTCCATGGAGAAACATAATGCCTCCCTATCCTGAAACCTGAGATAAGCCCCAACTGGGACCCGGTTGCGCTTCCGGATATGCTGATATGCAGACCAGCCCGAGATCCCGATCTTGCCGCTGAAGGCCTGGGAGAGATTGACCTGATACACATCCCCGGATGAGATGTACGCCTTTATCCTCTCTATGGATTTCAAATAGGATGGGCGATCGAAGTTGGAATGCAGATCACATTCAATGTCATGAAGACTGCTCTCTGCGTTCTTCTGTTTCTTCATCCAGACATCCTGCATGTCTTGCAGGCTTTTTAAGGCATCATTTAACCGCTTTTTTGCCCTTTTGCGCCTCATTTCAGGATTCGTTGCAGGAAACCCCGTGGATATGATCAGATTGGGTCCGCAGGGCATGGTAAAGCAAAAGAGCAGATCATAAAAGGCGAATTCCATGAGAGGCCATCCAAGGGCCGGTTTCGCCAGACTCTTTACCCCTTCCAATTCCATGCCGAGGTCATAAGAGAAATAACCAATGGCAGCCCCGGCTGGCAGGAGGTTACTAAAGGGTTCTGAAATTCTGTATTGCAGCAGAAGATCGCGTATGGTTACCCAGGGATCCGATCGGAAGGTTCTTTCCCCCTCCTTCCACTCCAAAAGGGTTCTGCCGTCTTTATAAAGGAGATGAAGAAAGGGATCAAAACCCAGGATCGAATGTCTTCCGTAAGGATTGATATTATCACTGCTATCCAGATAGGCCAGAGCGGATGCCCCATTCTGCGCATCAATCAGAATATGAGGATTGACCCATCTCGGAAGTTCTTTCCATTCCATTATTATCTGCCTTTTCGGTCTTTCTCGATGGCAAGCGAAAACAGAAGTAAAAATAGAGAAAGAATGTCAAACCATAAATCAGAGCCAACTGGCCAAATACAAATAGGGCCATAACCTTCGGTGAACCGAATACGAAAAATTTGTTCGCCCAGAATAACAGGCATTCCAATACAAGCCCGAATCCCAGGATAAAAAGGAGGTGGAGCCATAAAATCTTGCAGGATGTGATGATCGAATAAATTAAAATAATAGAAACGACAACAATGGGATAGAGATGACCCAGTGCGGGCATGATCCATAGCCCGAATCCGGCCATTTCACGGGAGAGAAAAACACATGTAACAAAGGCAAAGACTCCAAAAAAACAGATAATAAGGATGGCCTTTAAGATATCACGATTCATCCCTGCCCCCGTTTTCATTTTTATCATGCTCCGGGCTGCGCAAGCCCTTAAACCCGTTTATTCCTTTTATCAAAGGATCTTACTGGTTTTATGAAAAATTATTTATTATGAGTTCAGTATCAACCGATCTGAAGCGCCCTGACTTCTCTTGTGGTCTTAAAATGGATTTTGGCTACCCGGGCAAGGTCTTCCGAACCATGCTCCTTGAAAAATCTGCGGCCTGCCTGTACGACCTGTGATCCGGCCCCTTTAGGAAATACCGTGCCATATGTCTCACCCAGAGCGCTCAATCGGGTCAAAAATTCATTCCTTGCCAGTATAGAAGCCGCGGCAACTGCCAGATTCTTCTCTGCTTTGGGTGTCTGCATCAATTGAATACTTTTTCCCTTCTCCATTAACGCAGACAATAAAAGGGATTTATCTCCAAACTGATCCGAAAGGGCCCTGGATACTTCCCAGTGATTAAGGATATTTTCAAGGGCCCTGGCATGCCCCCAGGCCAACAGCCTGTTCAGATTTTTGATCTTCTGATAGAGATTATTATAACGTTCAGGTGAAATGACCACCAGACTATGCGGGCAGGCCTTTTTTATTTCAGAGGACAGACGGAGGACCTGGGCATCACTCATGGATTTGCTGTCCCTGATCCCTTTCATGGCAAGCTCATTCCACTGCCGGGATCGGACCAGAACGGCAGCCACCACCAGAGGTCCGAAATAGTCACCCTTGCCCGCTTCATCGATGCCGACCAAATCTTCACTATCATTTTGGGATTCCATCAGGCCGGACCAGATATCGGTATCTGCCAAAAAGGATTCGATGCCCTTTCCCTGAAGCACGATCTTTCCGGTATTGTAAACATTGATGGTCAAACCATCCCTTTTGGCCCGCCATTTCAAGAAACGATTCGATTCGTGCCCTGTGAAAGAGAACCCTTCCGTTTCAAGCCTGTCCTTAAATAGCTCGATCTTGTTCCGGGAGATAGCCATGCTTTGAATTTTCAGATTATTCTCTTCAGACTGCTTCATCTGCTCGCTTTAATCTCTTCATTGTCTCGGAAAAAACATTATAATTGCGGGCCCCAAAAAGACAGAACCTGACCTCTTTGATCTGAGGATGCTCATCTAAAAAGCCGGCCACTGTTTTTAATGCGATCTCAGCGGCCTCTTCTATGGGATAACCATAGGCGCCAGTGCTGATTGATGGAAATGCAACCGATTGCAAATCCTTGGACATGGCCACATCCAGGCTGTTTTTATAACAATTGGCCAAAAGCCCGGGCTCCCCATGACTGCCATCCCAATATATGGGTCCTACGGTATGAATGACATATCTGGCCGCCAGGCGATAACCTTTGGTGATCCTGGCTTCTCCGGTAGGACAACCGCCAAGGGTCCTGCATTCGGCCAAAAGTTCCGGCCCGGCTGCCCTGTGTATGGCCCCATCCACCCCGCCACCGCCCAGAAGTGACCTGTTTGCGGCATTAACAATCGCATCTGTCTCCTGAAGGGTAATATCCCCTTCGATTAATTTGATTCGATTATAGGCATTCATAGAATGACCTCCCTGAAGCCAACCCTGTAAAAGCGCAGGGACTCATAGGCAAAAATTATAAAGGACATTACACCCCGGCAATCGTGCATTTTAAAATGCCGTAATCCTTGAGAGATAAGATATTATACACCCATATTCAAACGAATTGAAGGAATCCTCCGCTTTGACCCTATTGCTCTTAACTACGCATTATTGAGTACTAAACGACATTTAGAAATTAGTAACCGTTCACCGCATTTCCCTATTGTCATTACGAGGAGCCGAAGGCGACGTAGCAATCTCAAAAAAGATTGCTTCGCTCGCAATGACCATAGGGTGAACGGTTACAGAAATTAAACTGCCCGCCGCAGGAGCGGGGTAATCAAAAGGAATTTCTTTGATGCACTCCAAGGGGCTGGGAATTATACCCATAGGGATTAAACGCAGTAATCCCTGGCCAGTATGCAAATTAGCCTCATAAGAAATACTTCTCCAATAACGCCTTTTTTATACTGTAATCAATGACCACTTATAGTCAATGACCAACCCGTAAGAGGAATGGCCTGTTTTACACCCTTAAAGGGTGCCTTTTCTAGGCTGGTATTCACTATCACTCGAAGAATAACCATGAATTTTGATTCTTGCAGGGTTTTATAGATAAATATGGTATAATATATTTATAGAAAATATTGTAAACAAATTACTGCTTTTTTTGTTTTTGCGATTGAATGAATACGAAAATTGACACAAAGAGATAAAATCCCTTTTTAATATGGTTTAAGCCCTCTCATATTCAGAAGTTCGCATTCCATTTACTTCGCAATAATTTTTAACCCTTTTATATGAAAGTTTTCAAGTAATTATCCGTTTAAAAAAACTTTCGTCCTTCGTTGTGATATATAGATCATGGCGTTTAGATTGAATTTACAATGATCCGGCATTTTGATATCCATTTCATGAATCAATCATCCTTTAAGAAAGTCAAAATCTCAGGAAAATGGCTGCCCCATGGATCAAAACTCCTATCCTTTACCATCTGGACGATATCCCTTCTGCTTATCTTCTTATCCGCCTCATCCG
This sequence comes from bacterium, assembly GCA_049472295.1. Lineage (GTDB taxonomy): Bacteria > SZUA-182 > SZUA-182 > DTGQ01 > JAFGSM01 > JBLIRM01. Next base: position 4,185 of record JBLIRM010000142.1, read on the forward strand.
CTTTCGGGCGCATCCCCTTCCGCATCCTTCCATGCATTCTCAAGCAGGTTGACAACGTTGCATATCCTGAAGGAGAGTGCGTGGTGCACTATGTTCCCGGGATTTCGGACCAGGAGAGGATGAGGGTCCATACGCAATACGGCCTTGTGCCTGTTTACCAAAGCCCTTACGGCGGCTTCGAGAGGGTCCTCATCCCGGTCAATTTTCCGGTTGTCAGTATGGTGAGTCTTTTAAAAGGGGACCCCTCTGTATTACATGCCGAACCCAATTACTTTGCGGAGGCCCATCTCATTCCCAATGATCCCCTTTTCCGTTATCAATGGAACATGCTGCAAATCAAAGCGGATCTGGCATGGAATACAACCAGTGGGACAGGGGTCACCATTGCGATTCTGGATAGCGGGGCCGCATATGAATACTTTGATATTTATGCCGAAGCACCGGATCTGTCCGGCACGATCTTCGTCCCGGGATGGGATTTTGTAAACAACGATGCGAATCCGGATGACGATTATGGCCATGGCACCCACATCACAGGCACAGTTGCCCAAACCACCAATAATTTTCTGGGATGCACAGGTGTGGCCTTTGGTGCATCCATCATGCCTGTCAAGGTGCTGGACAACACGGGCAGTGGATCCCTGACCAATGTGGTGGACGGTATTTATTTCGCAGCGAACAACGGGGCAAAGATAATCAACATGAGTTTCGGTTTTGGAAACAATCCTTCACTAACACTGCAAACTGCCGTCAATTATGCCAATGCGGCCGGATGCTTATTGGTCTGTTCCGCCGGGAACGGGGGGGCAAACCTCCCGAACTATCCTTCATCCTATACCCCGTGCATTTCGGTCAGTGCAACGATTTACGATCTGACACTGGGCAGCTATTCCAATTATGGTGTAGATATAGATCTGTGCGCCCCTGGAGGGGATCTTACCCTGGATCAAAATCTGGACGGCTATCCTGACGGCATCTTACAACAAAGCCATGATGGCGTGGATTTTACTGTTTTTGATTATTTTGCAGGAAAAGGCACCTCCTGGTCTGCCGCTCATGTGACCGGAGTGGCAGCCATGGTGACAGCCGTCGGGGGGACTGCCATGACCCCCCTTGAAATCAGAAACATCCTGGAAACAACCGCTTTGGATCTTGGCACCCCGGGATGGGATGAGCTCTTTGGCTGGGGTCTCATCGATGCTGCCGCTGCCCTCGCTGCTGTTCAATTGGGGGCGACTGTCTTGTCGGCCTCGCCACTGCTGCTTGTATCAGTGAATCCGCTTACCCTTCCCGTTGCCACTATCGCAGGAAACATTACCCCTTTTGCCCCCTTGAGGGAAGGGCAAAACGGATACAATATATTGGGATCTGTCCGATATATGTCTTCCGGCCCGGATTACCTTCAACAATTCAGGTCAGGGCCAATGATCTCACCTCAATTACCTCTGCCATGGGGCCGTTCGAACACCCCTTTTCCCGGTTTCTTCCCCTTTTTTCGCAGGTATCTCTCATTTATGAACCCCGGGGCCCCTTTTTATGCATACCCACCCAACCCAACCGGATATTTTTGGAGTACCGGATCTCCTCTTTATAGCCCCTTTTTTAACCGAATTCCGAACTTATTCCCTTAATGCTAAATGATTGACTTTGTTTTACCCGGCTGATATAGTGTAATCGGTCTAAATACTTGATGTTCTCAATTTTAAGCTCATTTATGAGTCTTTTTTAGATGACAAAAAAAAGATATTTTATAACGCTCCTGTTTACAGGGGTTTTGCTCTTTCCTGCCATAGGATGGCCCCGCCCCCCAAAACCCCTTGCACCCAATTACCCCCTCCGCCTCATCAATTATATATATGGGAATAACAGTAATGGGTTAAGGGATACCCCTGAGAAGGGAGGCACGATTGTCTCTTGTGCCCAAAACTCCAAAGGGCTTCTCTATCTTCTTTACACAGGGAACAGATCCGAGATTCAGGTCTTTGATCAAAGGGGTGAGTTTATCTTCCGCTTTGGGGAAGAAGGGGAAAAGGATGGACAATTTTCCGGTTACACCTGCACCCTGGACATCAACAGCAAGGACGAAGTACTGGTGACGGATGTCAAAAAACGCAAAATCTGGATTTTTGATCAGGAGGGCCGTTACCTGAATGCCTTTTCCTCCATAAAGGGACTTTCTTCTAAAGACCCGAAGCAGGATACTTATCCCGCACATATGGCCATTGGTCCGGGAGATCGAATATATATCAGTGACGGCCGTAACGGCCACGTATGGATTCACAACTCAAAGGGAATGTTTCTGAAACATCTCGGAGGTCCTCGGCCCGGACTATTCCCTTCAGCAGGGCATGTCCGATTTGATCGGCAAGGGAGCATCTATATCCTGGAAGGCATTCCCAATCGCATTCAGGTATGCACACCCGAAGGAAATCCCTTGATTCAAATCGGTGAAAGCGGAAACAGGGCAGGTCAATTCTTAAGGATTTCAGGTCTGGCGATCGATGGTGAGGACCGCGTTTATGCCACGGATATTGTTCAAAATGTTATCCAAGTTTTCAACAATAAAGGGGATCTGATCGGTGTGGTCAAGGAATATATGACTTCCGAAGGAGAAAGCCGCAATTTTCTCGCCCCTTCAGGGATCCTTATCGGAAAGGGGGATATCATCTATGTGACAGAACAATCTAATCACCGTCTAGTTGTCCTGGAACCTCCTCAAAAATCGGATAAGGGGGTGGTGACGGACTGATAAAGAATTTGCTTTGACAATTTATTGGCCGGCATTTTTCGCAATGGACTTCCACACCGCAAGCAGCGGGGTGTAAAATGGATTTTTCTAAAGCGCCCCAAGGGGGGGAATTGTATCCATAGAGATATTAAATATATGGCACAAAAATTGCTTTAAATTTATGGTGAATAAGTCTATTCGATACAATAAGGACACAAAAAAAGGGTATTGAAAAACACTATGAAAAGTTTTTACAAAATAAATGTTGCACAGGATTTCATTGGTCATATATTCAGATCCATCATTCTTTTGACAATCATCTCATGCCTGTTTCTTTATACCCGAGCAGCTTCCGCAAGAACAGACAATGTGGTTTCCAGCCGAAAGATACAATTCATACAGTGCATCTATCCTTACAGCTCCGCAAGAAGAGGAAGCCTCAAAGGAGAGGGAAAAGGGATACCCAAAGGTATTGCCATCGATGCGGAAGGCAAATTATTTGCAATATTTCTGGACCAGATGAAAATCCAGGTGTTTGATCCCGAGGGAAGATTCCGCTATGAATTTGGTGAAAAGGGCAAGGGTGGGGGTTCTTTTTTACTCCCTCTGGATCTTGAAATATCAGCCGACGGAAGGATCTTCCTTCTGGATTCCAGGCAGCAGAAGATTCTGATATATGATAACAAGGGAAGGTTCCTGTCGGAATTCTCTATCGTTCAAGGTCTTTCTGAGGATGAAAAGACCGTGACAGCAACAAAAATGGGGCTTGACAGAAAAAACAAGATCATTTATATGGCTGACAACACGAATTCGGTGATACGCAGGTTTACCCTGGAAGGGGAATACCTGGATAAATTCGGCGGATTCGGAAACGGCAAGGGAGAATTTTCCTTTCCGGGTCAAATCGCTTTTGATTCCCAGGGCAATATATATGTTCTGGATATGGCCAATACAAGGGTGCAGGTTTTTGGACCCAATCTGAAACACAAATTTTCTTTTGGGGATTTCGGAGACTCTTTGGGTGAATTCGCAAGGCCCAATGCTATTGTCATTGACAGTCGCGGAAGAATTTATGTATTGGACCGTCTCATTGCTGCAATCCAGGTCTTCGATCAACAGGGCCAGGTCCTGGGTGTGATTAAAGACCTCGAAGAACCCGATGCCATGAAAAATTCCGCACCTTTTGATATGGTAATCGACAATGAAGATCGAATCTTTATTTCTACCCAGGATTACCATTGTATCAATGTAATTAAAGATATGGAATAATTTGTTTTTCTTATATTTTAGGAGGAGTAACGAGCAATAAAATAGCTTGATTCTATGCACGGTTAGGGGAGGTTTAGATACCAATGAAAAGGTTAGGGTTGATTGTTTTTCTTTGTTTGTTTTTTTGTATTATCCTTTCTCCTTCAGCTCAGGCAGATATCACAGGCCCGCATAATATTGAACATCCCAAAGGGGTCTGTGCCAATTGTCATATACCGCACAAGGCAAAGGGGAGAAGGATATGGGCCAGACACCTCCAGGGAAATTTCGATGGTGTGAGACAGTTGTGTAACAGTTGTCATGATGGTACTTTTTCTCTTGGAATCGATCCAGGCAACCCGAGTTCACCCGTGGCCGATTCCGGTATTAATACCGTCTTTGGGTCAAGATATGAATCTCATGTCATGCACGGGGCTGCCGATATTACCAAGGATGAATGGCTGGGAACCTACAATGAAGATAGCTTTCCCCTGGATCCGAATGACAGGGACAAGGTAA
>JBLIRM010000143.1:0-8669 GCA_049472295.1 bacterium
GACAATACTTTACACGGTTAAAAATTGACTTTTTACCACAGAGAACTCAAAGATCATGGAGAAGATTAATCAGAACCTCTACGTTCTCAGCGAACTCTGTGGTAAATTTCTAAAACAACAATTGTGGCAGTACGGAATGTAAAAGCAGGTATTGGATATGGAAGAGTCCACAAAGTGCCGAGAGATAGTTTCCCTGAGAATGACGGGAGGATTGGTTCTCTTTTTCTTCTTTTTGTCCGGGGCCGCGGGCCTGATTTACGAGATTATCTGGACACGCCTATTACGCCTGGTCATGGGCAATACGGTCTTCTCAATTACCACAGTCTTATGCGCCTTTATGGGCGGTTTAGCGCTGGGCAGCTTTTTAGGCGGCAAAATCATTGATCACCGGAATGATCCTTTAAGAATTTATGCCATGTTGGAGGGATCGATTGGTATTTACGCTCTTTTCCTGCCCTTGATCATCAAAGCCACCGAATTATTTTACCGGCCTATTTATCAGAATTATCACACCTCTTTCTATCTCTTTAGCCTGATAAGGTTTCTCTTCTGCGGCATCCTCCTTTTACTCCCCACCACCTTAATGGGGGCTACGCTACCGGTGTTGACTAAATTCTTTGTCAGGTCTTCCGATCGGATTGGCTGGACAGTGGGAAAATTATACTCTGTAAATACCTTTGGAGCAGTCATAGGCTCCTTCTCTGCCGGTTTTCTACTGGTCCCTGCCTGGGGAGTAAGCAAAACAATCTACTTCGCTGCCATGATGAATCTTTTGATCTGTTTCTGGGTGTATTTTCTTCATCGCAAGATCCTCCCCCTACAGAAAGAACAAGCCGAAGCAAAACTTTGGAGCCAAGAAAAAGAAAAGGGGCAACTAGTAAAGCCGATGCCTAGAGAAATCGGAAAATTCAGCCAGGGTTTGCTCAGGATACTCCTCATTGGTTATGGTTTATCCGGTTTTGCCGCTTTGGTATATGAAATTGCATGGACGAGGATATTGTCGCTCATTATCGGTTCCTCAGTATACGCCTTTAGTTTGATGTTAACAGCCTTTATCTTCGGTTTGTCACTGGGCAGCATTATTTTTTCTCGATTTATTGACCGAAGGAGAGACTTGATTCTCTTTCTGGCGGTCATCGAGATGATAATCGGTTTTTCAGCACTTATGGTGGTTCCTTTCTTCGGCCGGCTCCCTCTTTTTATCGTGGAGATGATCTTAAGATTTTCTCATTCCTTCTGGCTTCTGCAACTTATACAGTTCGGGTTGATATTTCTTCTGATGTTGATACCAACCACCATGATGGGGGCAGCATTTCCTCTGGTTAGCCGTATATATACCCAAACTGTTTCTGCAGTTGGAAGTTCTGTGGGCAGCGTTTATGCCGCCAACACGTTCGGTGCAATCCTTGGTTCCTTTATTGGCGCTTTTATTCTCATCCCCTGGCTGGGAATTCAGAAGACCATCTTGGCGGCAGTCCTGATCAATATCATGGTTGGGTGTGGATTTTTAAGTATAAGCCGAAGCTTGACTATGCGCAAAAAAGGGATGATTGCCGCAGTCGTCATCATTGTTGTGATTATCTTAGCTCGCTTGTTTCCCGGCTGGAATGTGAAACTGATTTCGAGTGGCGCTTACCTCAATGCCAAAGAGCTAAGCTTAACAGCAGACAGATCAAGCTCCACTTTAGAGACCGTCATGAAAAGGTTGAAAGTCCTTTATCATAAGGAAGGGGTCAGTACCACAGTCACTGTTAAAGAAGACGCTCAAGGACAACGCTACTTTCTTGTCAATGGCAAAGGCGATGCTTCTTCTTATACAGATATGCCTACCCAGGAGTTATTGGCCCATGTCCCTATGCTCCTTCACCCTCACCCTCAAAGTGTACTTGTGATCGGGTTAGCCAGCGGAGTTACCCTGGGTTCGGCCGGGCTTTATCCTGTAAAGAATCTGGATTGTGTGGAGATATCTCCGGAAGCAGTGGAGGCCTCTCACTATTTTGACCATGTGAACTATCACATCCTAACAGATCCCAGGGTGGAACTTATTATTGAGGATGGCAGGAACCATCTCGCCTTGACCAATCGGACATATGACGTGATTATCTCCGAACCCTCCAATCCTTGGATAGCAGGGATTTCCGACCTTTTCACTCAGGAGTTTTTTCAATTATGCAGGCAGAGACTGAATCCGGAAGGCGTAGCCTGTGTCTGGCTCCATGCTTATAATATCGCGGATGAAACCTTCCGGAGCATCGTTTATACCTTTAACACTGTGTTTCCATATTTTACAATCTGGGAGTCCTCCCTGGGGGTGGATTATCTCCTCATCGGATCTTGCGAGAAGATCAGTTTAGACTACGGCACCCTTCTCGATCGCCTTCGGGATGAAGGGCTTGGCAATGATCTCGGAAGAATTAATATTAAAAATGCTGCTGAGTTTCTTACCCATTTTGTGATGGATGAAGAGATAATGAAAGACTACGTTCAAGCAGAAGGTATTCGTCTTCATACCGATGATAATGCATTGGTGGAATTTTCTGCCCCCCGGACCCTTTACAAAAAGGACACCAGAATACCATTGGTGGAAGCCATAAACAGGTTCAGAAAAGAAGAAGTTCCTTTTTTAACTTATTCCGGCGGGAATAAAAAAGAATTGAACGAAATAAGAGATCAGGTTGCTAAGCGGATAAAAGCAAAAAAACATCTCATGAATGGGAATATTTACCTGGCCGGAGGGATGGAGAATCTGGCCATGGCAGAATTTGAAAGAGCCATCAGCCTGAATCCCGAAGAATTACCCACAGTGAAAAGATATGTTGAGTTTCTGATATATGCCTATAAAGAAAAGGGTCAGTTTGAGCAAGCCGAGAGGCTGGTCAAAAAGTTTCAGGCACTTGATCCCGATCAGATGGCCGCCCATTATCAAATGGGGTTGATCCATTACCAAAACAAAGAATGGGATCAGGCGCTGAAGGAATTCCGGTTGGCCCTGGAGCTTCTTGAATCTGCAGATATTTATTATTATCTAAGTCTTGTTTATCAGAAGAAGGGGGAGGTGAAAGAGGCGATATGGGCTATCCAGAAGACCCTGGAGTTGGATCCGGATTATGTTGAGGGATGGAATCATCTGGGCAATCTCTATCTGGCCGGCAATGATCTCCATTTAGCTGCAGTTCACTTTGAAAAGGCTCTGGATCTCGATCCCGAACATGTAACGGCTCTGATTAATCTCGGATTGGTTTATACCCATAAGGGACAAATAGAAAAGGCTATTGAGCACTTTCAGGAGTCGCTCCAAATCGATCCCAATAATGCTGAGGCCCATAATAACCTGGGCAGTGTCTATCTTCGTCAGGGACGTTATAATCAGGCAATGGAAGCCTTGAACAAGGCACTGGCTATTCAACCGGGTTATGCAAAAGCCATGATTAATTTGGGGATGCTTTACGTTGGATTAAATAACCACCAGAAAGCAGAACAGCTTTTTCGACAGGCACTGACCACGGATAGCAGTTGTATCGAGGCTTACATGCAATTAGGCTATCTTCACTTACTAAAGGAGGAGTTTGATCATGCCCTTTCTTCATTTCAACAAATGGTGCGTTTACAGCCGGATAATCCACAAGCTCATTATTATCTGGGAAAGACATATCAAGCCTTAGGTCAGCCAGAAGAGGCTATTGATGCCTGGCAGAAGGCCATTGATCTTCAGCCTGGCCTGGCTGCCGCTCATCTCAATTTAGGGAATACCTATTTTGACAGCGGCTCTTTTCAGAAGGCTGCATTAGAATGGGAAAAGGCATTTGCAGGGAGACCGGTTGATATTCCATCTCATCTGGTAAACCTGGGAATGTTCCATTTTCGATCAGAACGTTATGAGCAGGCAATTCAGGCATGGCGGAAGGCAGAGGGGCTAAAGGGGGATGATCCTCAACTTTGTTACAATATTGCCCTGGCTTATTATAAGAAGGGTCAGTATATGGAAGCCATACAAGAATTAACTGAGAGTTTGCGCCTTCAGCCTGATAATCAGTCAGCCCGTTTACTTTTACAGAGAATCATAGGTACAGAGAAAGAAGATTTAACCTCAGAATAATTCTGCTTCATTCCTTTCTCATTTGATAAAGGGCTTGAAGGAGGGATCTGGCTTGTGCATAGTCGGGCTTGATGCTCAAGAGCTCTTCCAGTAATGCAATGGATTGTTTAATCTCACCGTGATTAAAATAGGCCATGGCAAGATTGTACCGGCCATTGATTTCGTTAGGCCTTATCCTGATCACCTCTTTCCACTCTTTGATGGCCTCATCAATCAAACCCTCTTTCAGATAAGCAATCCCCAGATTATAATGGGCATCGGCATAATCATGCCTCAAAGCGATCGCATTTTCATATGCTTCAATGGCCTTATAGATCAAATCCTTTTTAAAATATGCAGCCCCTAAATAGAGATGCGCTTCCGCATAATCCGGATTGATTCCTATGGCATGGTCAAATTGGACTATCGATAGATCGATCCAACCCTTATTTAAATAGGCCATTCCCAGATGGCAACGGCTCTCCTCATCATCTGGCTGATACTTTACCACCTTTTCAAATTCTTCCACTGCCTGATCAAGAAGATTCATATTGTAATAGGTTTTGCCGAGGAGATAGCGTGCCTTCGTGTTGTCAGGCATAATCCTTATGATTTCGTTAATCGTCCATAAGGCCCAATTAAATTGTTTCTGATTTGTGTAATCAGTAGCCATTGAAAAGAGGATATCACAGTAAAGCTCTATGGCCTTCCTGTCATCAGGATTCTTTCTCAATGAAACTTTCAGTCCGTTCAAGACCTTATCCCTTGGTTCATTTTTTATCAGATCGATATATGCCTTTCCAAGATATCGTTTGGCTATCAGTGCGTTATCGATCTTCTCTTTAATGATTTGAAATTCAGAGGCATCAATCTCTTGAGGCCTGACGAGAAGATCCGAAAGTCCCTTCCCCCTATAATCCTGCATTTCCTCCAATAGCGTTTCCGGGGTTTCTTTATTTGCAAGTTTCAGGGGAATGAATCCTGTTTGGACAAGTTTGTCTGTAAAAACCTTGCTATCAGGACAGCAGGAAGCGATCCCCTGCTTATCCATAAAATAAAAGGATAGGAGATCGATGGGAGGATCTTTGATTTTCAATCTGCCAAGATCGGAGGCGATACCTTCTTTTTCTGATCGATCAGTGATGAGGGGATAATCCCAGCTTATCGCATGATCTGAGCCTATCAGAAGATAGTCGGTTCCCAGGTCCGTTTCCCAGAGCTGCACAAAGGGAAAGACTTCATGCCAGGTGCAAATAACGGATTGAAAGATTTCCGGTTTCATCTTCCGGGCCGGCAGTCTAATAGCTGCTGTGCCCCCGGATTTAAGTCTTTCCCGGAAGAGTTGAAAGCACTCTTTGGTAAAAAACTCGTTAATAGCCTCTGGCCAGGCACTCAATGGCTGGGATATGATGAGATCATATTGCTTGTCTGTGAACATCAGATGATGTCTTCCATCTTCGATCATGACATGCAATCTGGGATCTTCCAGTGCCTGATGATTCAATTCATGAAAATACCCCGATGCCTCTATCATCCCTCTGGAGATCTCGACACAATCTATTTCCCGAAGGGGGTATTGCTCTAAAGAGCCGAGCGTAATCCCACTTCCAATGCCTATGAGGAGGATGTCTTCCGGATTGCTTTGCAGGAGCAAGGGAATGTGCGCTGACAATACCTGGGCAGGAAGATCCCTGGTGCTTGAGCATTCCATCACACCATTGATCTGTATGGATATCTCTTCTTTCTCTTTTATCACAGTAACATCGGCAACGATTCCATTTTTTGAAAAGATTTTTTCTGTCTTTTTTTTGGGGATATGCCTTTGACTTGAACCTTTCCCCCGGAGAAATCTGCTCACATAATAAGCATACCGGTATGGTTCGGCTTTAAACAGGGGCATCTCCCATAATGGGATGAAAAAGGAGAATACAATAAAGGACCCTGCCACCACTATCAACAAGGCCGTCTTTTTTATCCTGGGCAGTGAAAAGCCCAATAATAAAAAAAGACATCCGATGAAGATATGGGACCAGACAGCCACCAGGCTTCCCCTTTTTGTCCCCAGCCACATGCTCAAAAGGATCCCTCCGAATAATACCCCGATCAAACTTCCAAAGGCATGCATGACAAATACTGTTGAAATCGATTTCCCGATGGATTTGATTTGATCAGAGTACATCCGACATATCAGAGGAAAGGCAAGACCCAACAGAAGCGCGGGGATCATAATGATAAGAAGGATCAAAAGAAACTCCGATAGTTGGAGCAGCCAGAAGGAGTGGCCCAGTCGCTTTATTATCAGAGCCATAAAGAGGGGAAAGCCATCAAGAAGAGGGATGATGCCGAGGCAGGAAAGGCCAATGACTATCTCGATTGTCCCCAAGAGTGAAATTTGGTCCGTTCTTTGATCAATAAATTTTCCAAGACCTAGGCTCCCTATGGCAAGCCCCATAAGAAAGGTAGATGAGATCAAAGTCAAGGCAGAAAGAGATGACTCCAAAAAGATGATCAGTGCCTTTGACCAGACGGCCAGGTAAACCATGGCAGCAAAGCAGGAAAGGCCATATCCTATGAGAATGATCCGACGAACATCACCATACCTGTTGTCTTTTTTGGGCAGAGCATCTTTCACAGTTATGGCTTTATCGAATCCTTCGGGTATTATCTGCCATGATCGACTTTTTTTGTACAAAATAAAAATATTGATACCTATTATCAGATCGATAATTGCACCAAGATATATGGTATGATTTGCCCCAAGATGAGGGAGAAGAAGGAATCGTGTGGCCAGGACGCCAAAAGCCCCTCCCAGGGTGTTGACACCAAAGATCTTGCCCATGGTCCATCCTAAACGATCCATACTAAGGATCAGGAGCTTGCTCATGACCGGCCATGTCGCACCGATAAGGGCTGAAGGGATCAACAGGATGGGTGTATATATCAGATACCTGAGAAAGAAGGAGGAATAAAAGGGGAATCGGACATTTTGATAGATGGCACCATGAATCAGTGTCATCCCCTGAATGAACCAGGGAAGAAAAAGGGAATAAATCCCCAGTGTCCCTACCAATAACCCATATACTTTTAAGGGATCAGGTCGCCGGATATCAATATACCTCCCTGTAATGTAGCTCCCCAGGGTAAGCCCGCCTAAAAAGATGGTAAGGATACTGATGATTGAAAAGAGGGGAGGACCCAGAGAATGGCGTAATATCTGGGTCCAGGTGATTACATAGATCAACCCACAGACCTCTGAAAAAAAGAAGGAGATTAAGATCAGACCCTCCATCTTTTTAGCGGGATTTGTTTCCAGGGGCCCTTTCATCATTATCACCGGTCTCCCAATACTTGAATCCAAATCCTTGACCTATTGCAGAACCATAATGATCCCATTATACTTTTCCATCTTTGAAAAAACCAGACCAGGATTCATCAAATGGGAGGATAGATCGATACCCTTTCCTGACATTTCAACTTGCCTCTATCCGTGGTATTTTATTAATTAGAAATAAAAAATGAAAGGTGGTTGGGCAGGTGAGAAATGGATCTCACGAACCGCAACCACCTTCATCTTTTTAACTTAATAACCTAATCATTAACCTTACTTTGTTACTTTCCTTTCGAACAAAGGCCCTATCTATTATAGAGGTGGTAACCCCCAGAGCTGCGCTGCGGATAGTAATCCCAAAAATTCCGGAGTGGTCAAATTATAGCCAAGGGCAAAGGTCAAATTGGCTAAAGGTATATAATATTGTAAATGACCTAGACTTGTTGGTAAGTAGAGTGACCAACCCAGAGGCAGGGCAAGTGGTGCAGGGGCACCTGTAACAGAATCCAACATATATGGCGGAGGCCAGGTATTGAGCCCGTAAGTTTGATCAAAATAGGCTAACCCACCCCCAAAGGCCAGAGGTATATTGTAGACAGGCCATGGTAAAGGTTGTAATGGATCCCAAGCCAGAACCGGCTGAACTGGCAATATGGTATTTCTGGAGAGTTCAGTGATAATGGGTGTAGTACCGAGAAGCACAAGGGGATCAGGATTGAAATCGGTAACCAGGGCTGGAGACCACAGGGGCCACATGATGTTGTAAGGTGGTAGGGATGCCCAGTATTGAGCTTGAGCTGTTGAGGATACCATCACCCCAGATAGGGCTATGACACTGAAAAGAAAAAAGGTAAAGAAGATTAAACTCCTTCTTCGATAAATCATAAATAATCCTCCTCCTCTCCCAGCATGGTAGTTATATATTTAGATAGGTGATACACCCCAGATTTGGGCTGCAGTTAACAATGTGGCAGGATCAATACCTAAAGCATTTCCGTAAGCAAACTGAAAAGTGGAATTAGCTAATTCTACAAGAAATGGAACCCCAACATCGATTAGTAATGGTAATGGGTAGAGGGAATAACCGGGGAGTAGAGTAAGAGGTATCGGATTTCCAATCGCATCTAAGTAGGAAGGTGGGGGCCAGGGATTGAGACCATATACTGAACTGAAAAATAATAGCCCAGTAGGGCCATTATAGAACAGTAATGGGGGGATTAGTCCCATTGGCCCGATATAAAGCTGAGGATCCATAGCCAATGCTGG
>JBLIRM010000144.1:0-8528 GCA_049472295.1 bacterium
TCTCACTGAGGAGTTTCTTTTCAAGGGCTTCGTATTTTTTATTTCTCTGATTGATCGGCCTCATCACAGCCATCCTGGCCAGATATGCCGACTCCTCGAGATCACCCCCGATACCCAGACCGATGATATTGGGGGGGCATGGCTTCGAAGCCGCATTCCTGACCTTTTGGAGTACAAAATCCATAATGGTCTTTTCTTCATCACCGGGAGGGAACATGGCAGCGCAATTCATCTGTTCACAACCGCACCCCGCAGGATAGAGGGTTATCTTGAGTGTCCGGCCCGGCACCATCCTGTGGTGAATGATGGCCGGGCCGTAATTCCCTGCATTCTCACGGTCCAGGGGATCCAGTGTCACGGATTTCCTGAGATATCCTTCCCTGCCGCCCTTTTCAATGCCTTCGTTGATGGCATCAACAAGGGGGGTGCCGGTGATCTCCACCTCCTGACCCTGTTCCACAAAAACCACGGCCTGGCCCGTGTCCTGGCAGATGGGCATCTCCCCTTCCCAGGCCATCCATGCGTTTTTTATCATTGTCTTGATCACTTCCCTTGCCTGACTGTTCTCCTCCTCTTCCTTGAACGCCTTCATCCACGCATCAAATACCTCTTCCTGAATGCGGCAGTTCGCCCCGATAAACAGATTGGCAACGATATCCGTGATCTTCCCGGAAGGGACCTGAATCATCCTTTACCTTTATACATTATATAATTTTGATTAATGCCTTATATCGGATTCATGCATTATCTTTTTATGATGAAAAAGAGGCACCTTTTTCACCAGTCTCTTAAAGGCTCATTGACCAAACATTATACATTTTTTTCGTGAAAAAATCCTGATTGTGAAAGAACCTTAGATTTAAGGTCATTGAGGAGCGCATCCTTTCCCCCTTCCTCTTTCCCAGTATTCGTACAAAAGTCATGGAGGCGGCATAGTGGGCTTTTGTATCAAAGGCCCCTGGGAAAGTGGAGTTGTAAAAATTGAGGAAGCCTAAGCGGAGCGTATAAAATTGCAGATGTCTGAGCGAAGCGAGTTTTTGCAATTTAGCGGAGCAAGCCTTAGAGCATTCAAAAAAGTCCATGCAGCAGCCGAGATGATTTTTTGCGAATACACCCTCATTTTTTGGTCATGGAAAACACCCCATCCCAGTCGGATGGCGGCGGATTGAAGGACAATTGCCTGCACCGCTCCAGATAGACCTTGGCCGGAAAATCATCCGGCACGAACTCGAGCACTTTAAAGAAGGCTGCCTCCGCCCCTTTCCAGTCCCTGGCCTTGTAAAGGATCCGGGCCTCATCAAAAAGCCGGATGAGGGTCTTGATGTCATTTTGTTCTTCTTCCGGTCCGGACCTGGCGAGCAATTCATATATCAGCACGGGTTCTTTCTTCCCCTTCACCCTCACGGCATCCAGTTCCCTGGCCAGGACCGCATCCTTGACCTGCTCCCAGGTATATTGACTGATAATGATCTGTGTGCCGTAATGCTTGTTGATGCCCTCCAGTCTTGAAGCAAGGTTTACATTATCCCCGATGACCGTATAATCGAAGCGGCGAGTCGAACCCATGTTCCCCACGACCATCTCACCCGTATTGATGCCCACTCCGATATCGATTTTCGGGAATGACATCGACTGCCAGTGGTCATGCAAGTCCTTCAAGGCCTGACGCATATCAAGGGAGGAGAGGCATGCCCGCAATGCATGGTCAGGTTCCGCAATGGGTGTGCAAAACACCGCCATAATGGCATCCCCGATATATTTATCCAGAAGTCCGTTATATTTTAATATAATGTCCGTCATTGCCGTCATATATTCCTGTAAAAGGGTGACCAGTTTCTCCGGGTCCATCCTTTCGGATATGCTGGTAAAACCACGGATGTCCGAGAAAAGACATGTAAGCAACTGTTTCTCCCCGCCCAGCCTCAGAAGATCGGGATTTCTGGTGAGGGCATTCACCAGGTCGGGTGCCAGATAATGGCTGAATGATGTCTTGATCTTTTTCTTCTCCCGCTCCTCCGTGGCATAACGGAAAACAGTGACCGCGGAAAATACCATACCGATCTCCAGAAGGGGATAAACCAGACTGAGCCACAATCCCTGGCTGTTGAAAAAATACTGGTTGAAAAATATGTAAATCCCTCCCACAGCGATACAGAGCAAAAGGGTAAAGAAGGGTCTCATCCTGGGCAGTAAAAGCCCCATAAAGATCCCGATCAGAAGGATGATAAAAAGGTCGAATATGGCCAGCCAGTCCGGACGGATCATGAAGTCCCGGTTCAGGATGTTGTCTATGGACTGGGCATGTACCTCGATCCCTGCAGTCACCCCAAAGGGTGTAAAACGCATATCGTAAATACCTATGGCTGTGACACCGATGAGCACAATCTTATCCCTGAAGGTATCAGGGGAGATGGAGCCATCCAGGATCCTGGCCACCGAATAATAGGGATAGGTGCGCTCAGGGCCGTGATAGTTTATGAGCATCCTCCCCCTTTCATCCGTGGGGATCACATGATCTCCCAGAAACACCCCTTCCACTCCATACGGACTGATCTGGACAGCCATATCACTCTGTTCCAGACCCAAATAACTTCGGGTGACCTGAAGGTCCAGGGAAGGATAGTAATCCCCCTCAAACTCCAGGATCATCGTCTCCCAGCGAATCACACCATCCGGATCGGAATTCATATTGAAAAATCCGCTGGTATGTCCGGCCCTTGTAAAGCGCTCCAGGTTTGGTTCCACACCGAAGGCCTTTGTTACTGAAGGAGGTTCAATGGAAGGGTGCGATCTTTGAACCAGAGGAAACTTATAAGGTGCAATAACGGCTCTATCATGGGCCAGACTTTCAGGGGCAAGCTCCCCTGCCTCCTTTTTTGAGAGAAAGAAGAAAAGCCCGAGCACCACATTACCTGCCCTGCAGAGGGCTTTTTCCAGAGACAGATCCGTATCCGCCTCCCTTTCCACATCACGCATCTCTTGATAAAAGGAAAGACCCTTTTCTCCCATTCGGTCCAAACCCAGGGACTCGTAGTTTCTCAAAAACTCCCTGACCCGCATCAGCTCCGAATTCCGATCAGGGCTGGGAAAGGTGACATCATACCCGATCACCCTGGCCCCGGCCTGCGAGAGCCTGTCAAGCAGCTTGGCCTGGATGGACCTTGGCCAGGGCCACCGGCCGAGGCGATCAATACTCTCCTGATCAATGGCAGCAATAACAATCCTGGGATCCGGTGGCTTTATGCCTCTGGCATAAAACCTCAGGTCATAGGTCTTCATCTCCATCAGGTCCACGATATCCGGACCTGCCAGATAAATGATCACTGTCAGAAAGGTCGCCAGAATGGCGATCCAGAATCCCCAGAAGTGGGGGCCTTTTCGTTTGAAGCCAAAGATTTGCTTTTCCTCCGCCAGGATTTTTACCCTCTGCTCATTCGATCACCACAGAGTTAATTTACCGCATACCTCATCTTCTGATCAAGGGCCAGATCCACCCCGCTACCCATCTCATCCATTTTTCAGCCTTGTTAATTATTTTCCGTCTCACCCCTAATCAAATAGGCTTAAAAATTCCCTCCCCCCCCGGTGTTAGGACAAAAGTCATTGAGGCGGCACTGTTTACCTTTCCTGTGTAAGGCTCTTGAGAAGCAGGGCACTAAAATTTGTCCATATTTGAGCCTACAAGCACTACCTTGAAAATTGATCGACGTGGGTCTTGATAACCTGATTGATCTTCTTCCGGTATGATCCGTCAAATCTCATAAGCCGGTTAAAATAATCGGACCCCTTCTTTAAGGCATCCTTTCTGGCATGCTGATCCGTAACAACTCCCGCCTTCCAGAGCCAATAATTCGCGATATCATAAAGCAATTTCGGGGAATTGGGGGAAAAAGCGAATGCCCTTTCAAACTCCAGGTCAGCCTGAGACAAAGGGGAGCACCATCGGTCATCCCTTTTTTTTCGAAGTTTTTCGGATACCTCCATATAATGGAAGCCCAGGGTATAATGGTATAAGGGATTCACAGGATTCAGATCAATGGCCTTTTTTAAGGCCCCCTGAACAACCCGATCATAGATCTTTATATCCGTGTCCGAGATACAAAAGTGGAAGAGAGAGGATAGAAGATTCCGGTTCTGAGCCAGGATCGAATAATCACCCCTTTCTGAACACTCCATCACTATCCTGGTCAATCGGTAAAAATACTCGGCATTCCTCTGATTCCAATGAATTGCTCTGACAGCCTTCTTAAGCAATACATCCTGATCTGTTTCCATTCCCTTTCCCCGCTGTTTGATCACGCTGTTGGGGAGTGTCGGCATCTGCCTTTCAGCCAAGTAAGGCCTCATGATGTAAGTCAGTGCAAAAACAAAGAAGAACATCAGAAAGAGATAGACAAAGGTCTTGGCAATAAATCCCATCATGAAACCTTTCATGGAGCCCTCGATATCATCCGGCTTTTTGGGCAGAATATTTGGATCATTCTGCAATGTCCCTGACTCTCTATGATTTTCATTCATCATCCCATGCCCGGGCTCAAGGTTATCCTGATCCCACCGATATCTCGGAAGATCGGATACCTCCCTGCAATTGGATCGATCCTTTCTCAAATGTAACACCACCAAGGTGATGGCCAGTACCACTGCAAAGGTGAGTGCATTGGCAGGGATATGCATGTTGAAATCGGTTAAACCATGCAAACTCAAGGACAGGACCCCCCCCATGCCACCCAGTCCAATTCCCAGGCTGAATGAATCGTGTCTTTTCCACCAGACGCCTGCAAAATGGATCATGCACCAAATGGCTGTGCAGATCAGGAGAATCAGACCTATCCCTCCCGTCTCAACCCACATCTCTATCCAGTCATTATGTGCATGATCCACCACCCGATCCAATTCAGAGGACTGGGCTCTCCTGAATGCCTGTTCGAATGTTCCCAGTCCTGTCCCTAATACCGGAAATTCTGAAATCACTGAAATCGAAGCCTTGAATAAACGGATACGGCTGACTGCATCATTCTCCATGCTCTCAAATCTCCTCACCGTAGATCCCATGCCGATATAAATCCCGTAGATCAAAACCAGGCAACTGATGAGCAGAGAGATTACGGCGCAACTGCGCACCTTCCGTTTGAATATTAAAAGGCCATTCATCAGGATAAAGGCAATGGTCAGGGAGATTATACCGCCTCTTGATCCGCTCAGCAGGAGGGCCAGTGTCATCATTACAATCACAAATACCAGAAAGTATCTTCTGGATCGATAGGGATCGCTCCGATCAAAATGGATGAGGATATCCCTGATGCGATGGATCGGCCTGGTTTGCCTCTCGGATCTCGGATGAAGAATCAGATAGATAAGCAGGCCGAAAGCGAGCGGGATAGCCATCTCCAGATAACCTGCAAGGTGATTCCGATTGATATATGTACCGGTCACATACTCTGTGTACCACATCTTCCGATATCCCCAGATATGCTGATGACCGCTCAGATATTGGAGCATTCCGTATACGGCCTGGAAGAAACCTACACCAACAATGGTCGCCACAATCCATTGGATCCTTGATTTATCTTCCGCCCAGTGAAGTGTCAGCCAAAAAATGCCTGCATAGGTAAGCCATTTCAAAAGCTCAACCACTGTGACATGGGAGTAAAGGGAAACAGTCCTGAAACCGTTCAGATGATCCAGAGCCTTTGAATATGTTCTGAATGTAGCTGGGAATAATAGCTGGATTAATGAAACAGGGATCGGAAGCAACTGGAAAAAGGCAATGCCGATGAAACCTAGGAGGAAATAATTGAAAGGGGTTTTGATGATTCCGAGCTGTGGTTCTTTTTCGTGGCCGGAATCCGAATCCTGAAAATTATACTTCAAGAGCCATAAATAC
The DNA here is from genome assembly GCA_049472295.1 of bacterium. GTDB lineage: Bacteria > SZUA-182 > SZUA-182 > DTGQ01 > JAFGSM01 > JBLIRM01. Next base: position 5,885 of record JBLIRM010000144.1, read on the forward strand.
ACCAGACATAGGGTCATGATCTCCATCAATGTGTACGACCACACATGATTAGCCCCGTAAGCAAGTGGGGCAAAGATCAAAAGGAAAAGAAGCCCGAAGAGAATGATATAATCAATTCTGGAGTTCATGGTATGTCTTGGGAATTATGATTGAAAAAAATTGCTGACTGCAATGATATATCCCCTCAAGTTAAGGATCAATAATCACACCTATCAAGTTGTCAAACAAAAAAGCCAAAGCAGAAAGGCCTTGGCTTACTTATGAATATTTGAAAATAGATTGTCTGACAAAAGGAGATCAGATAAAATTGCCTGAGAAAAGATCCAGTATGGCCCCATTGGGTACGGTAATATTTTTGTAAAGACTCAATTTGTAATCCTGAGCCCATAAAAGCAATACCCTGATAATGGCCACATGGGTGACTGCCACCACACTCTCTTCATCCGCCATATCATCCCTTATTCTTTCTATGGCTCTAACAGCCCGTTCCGCCAATTCTTCCAGTCTTTCCCTGCCCGGCAAATCTAATTTGGCGGGATTTGTATACCAGATAAACCACTCTTCAGGATATTTCTTGGAAATCTCTTTCTCGCACAAACCTTCCCATGGCCCCAACTTTAATTCCTTCAAATCCGGTTCCACAATGGGTGCCAGATTAAATGACTCACCGAAAATCTCCGCTGTCTGAACAGCCCTTCTGAGAGGACTGGTATACAGCTTCTTTATGGGATGTGCTTTCAGTTTTTCAGATACTGCCCTTACCTGTTTGATACCAGTTTCAGTCAGTTCTTCATCACTCCAGCCCGCATATCTGTTGATGGTGTTCGATGGGATTTCTCCGTGTCTTATCAAAAAAATCCTTTTCATATCGAGACTCCTCTAAAAACCAAGAAAATAAGCATTTTAAAAAGAATGAACGACCCTCTCATCGGATTTCCTTCAAAGGATTTTTGAACGATCCAGGGCACTGGAAATGGCCTGCATCAGCATATGAACAATAATCATATGCACATCCTCGATCTTCTGCATATCATTGCTCTCGACCACCAGAGGGATATCCGCCAATCGTCCCAGTTCCCCCCCGTCGAAACCGCAAAAGCCTATGGTGATGCCGCCATTTTGCAGGGCATACCTGATTGCCCTCAATACATTCTCGGAATTACCGCTTCCTGAGATTCCCATTACAATGTCACCGGGCTGAAAAAAATTCTTCATCTGTTCCACAAAGATATCCTCATAGGACAGGTCATTGGAAAGCGCCAGCATGGTGGGGATGTTGTCATTCAGACAGATGACCTTGAATTTCTTTTCGAGGGCAAGACATGTCCCCTTGTTGATGTCACAGGCAAAATGGGAGGCCGTTGCCCCGCTCCCCCCGTTTCCCATCACAAAAATGGAACGCCCATTCTCATAGGCCCCCAGTAGACATTCCACAACCCTTTCAAGCTGTTCATGGGGGAATATATTGAGCAGATCCTTTAATTCAGACAGATAGGATTCGCTGAAGGATAAATCAGTCATGCGATTCTTTTTCTTTAAAACCTTGGCAATTTCCATCTTTTATTCAGGTCCGATTAATGATTCATATGTGATAATGATCCGGAGAAAAATGGATTGCTCCAAAGGCGCTGGGCGATCTCATAATTCCTCAGTGTGCCGATATCTATCAACAATGTATTGATAATGTAGCCATGCATATGGCCAACCAGTCGGGGCAGGATGTGATGCCCGAAATCCAGTATGCCCTCTCCTTTTTCTTTTCTGACGCTCCGAGCCTGACCTTTCGATTCCGGGAAGAACTCAAAGATTTTTCTGTTTGCGATATAAATCCCTGCATTGGCTAGATTACTCCTGGGCTTCTTCGGTTTTTCCTCAAAGCCCAAGATGACACCACTTAGGGGATTCACACTATCCATCCGGACAATGCCGCAGTTCCTGGGTGCGGTTGATTCGAACAATCCCATGGTGAGTGTGGCGCCTGTTTTTTGGTGGTATTCCATCATATGCCCGATATCCATCACAGTTAGATTATCGGCATAGATAATCAAAAAGTCCCTGTCATCTGCTACAAAGTCACGTTTTTCCCATACAGTGCCCCCACTTCCGAGCAGTTTTGCTTCAAAAAACAAACGAATAGCCGGCCATGCCCTTTTCGCCTGATTCTCCAGGATAAATCTTTCCACCTGATCCGCCAGGTGATGGGTGTTGATGAGCACCTCCTCCACACCGTATTCGGCTAATTTTTCAAGCCAGATCTCCAGAATCGGTTTCCCGTGGATCGGCAACAGGCATTTGGGGACATTATCGGTCAATGGCTTAAGACGTGTACCTAATCCTGCAGCTAATAAAAATGCCTTCATCCTTTTTTTCCTCTTTTATCCCATTCGCAAAAATGTTATTGAGGCGGCATTGTGGGCTTTTTTGTGAAAGGCTCCAACCGAAGTGCAGCCCAAAATTTCTAATATCTGCGCGAAGCGCATCCTTTTCCCTTCCTCCCTTGAGGTATTCGTGAAAATGTCATTGAGAAGCGCATTGAAATTTTTGCTAAAGGCTCTTAGCGCAGCGTAGCGCTAAAATTTGTCGTTGTCTGAGGGCGAAGCCCGAGTTCGACAAATTGAGCGGAGCGAAGCTCTAGAGCCTTAAA
>JBLIRM010000145.1:0-8402 GCA_049472295.1 bacterium
ATAGCCCTCCGTAACCGCCGTATAGCCCTCCGTAACCGCCGTATAGCCCTCCGTAACCGCCGTATATGCCGCCGTAACCGCCGTACAGGCCATATCCGCCATAATAGGCTTTGGCATTATTTCCCGGAAGCAACATAAGGATAGAAATGGCAAGTAAAATAGTAAAAAATATACCGCTAAGTTTTCGATACTTCATTGAAAACCCCTTTCCTTATAGTTTATGATATTTCTATCTATTTTTTATGATCCAGATTTCGAGCAACCATGGAGAATAAAAAACTCTGTAAAAAATATCAAAACTAAAAACCCTGTCCCAATATGGCCGCGCTATTCCCCAGAGAACCGCTCACATAAAGATTTCCATATAACATCCGCATCATTTGCAGCCGCATATTGACAATCATGCTTAGCATACCATAATCATCAGAACCATGGCCACAGCCGCGCCCTCCGGAACCGTATCCGTGTCCTCCGTATCCGTATCCAGGATTGCCATATCCATAATTTCCGTATCCATAAGCAGGGTATCCATAACCCGCATATGTCTGGCCATAATTATACCCATAGTAAGGGTCGTAATAGGAGCCCTGATAATTGGGATAATAGTAAGAAGAGGAGCCCGTATAGTACGGATAATTGTAATAGGAGCCCTGATAATTGGGATAATAGTAAGAAGAGGAGCCCGTATAGTATGGATAATTATAATAGGAGCCCTGATAATTGGGATAATAGTAAGAAGAGGAGCCCGTATAGTATGGATAATTGTAATAGGAGCCCTGATAATTGGGATAATAGTAAGAAGAGGAGCCCGTATAGTACGGATAATTGTAATATGCTATGGCCCCCGGACAAATGGAGATAAGAAAAAAAATAAGAAGGGATATAAAAACTAAAGTTCTCAATGTGCTCACCCAACCTTTCCATAAAAAAAAATAAGAAATGTTTAAGACAAGGACATAAAGACCTTATAAATTATAACATGTTTATCCGCATATTGTAAAGAAGAAAAAAGGGATGATGGAAATTTGTTTACACTTGAATTGTCCACTGGTGTATACTATACTTCGTTTGATAAATCTGATAGATTTTCTTTCCATTATTTGAGGAAATGCCCTCATAACCTTTTATAAAAATCTCCATAAGCATTAAGAATGTTTTATATGGCATCCGAGGTTTTTGTTTTTAATTTTTTAATCAAAGGTCCAATGAATATTATGTGTGGTTTATTCATTTATAAAGTCCAAGCTTTGCGCAGGGTTAGAAAAGGCTTTTATAAAGTATCATATCTAATAAATAGATTATGATATTTTTATTGAAGATGCATAAATCCAAAAACCTTTAAACCCATATTTTTAATTAAAGGATCCATTATGTCGCTAAAATATATCTTTGTTACCGGGGGAGTGATTTCTTCTTTGGGTAAGGGGCTGGCCGCTGCCTCTATCGGATGCCTTCTGGAAAGCCGCGGATTTCGGGTAACCCTTCAGAAATTTGATCCGTATATCAATGTGGATCCGGGAACCATGAGCCCTTTCCAGCATGGAGAGGTCTATGTTACGTATGACGGGGCCGAAACAGACCTGGATCTGGGCCATTATGAACGGTTCACCCAGGCACAGATGTCCAAGTTGAACAATGTTACGGCAGGCAAGGTCTATTATTCCGTCATCTCTAAAGAGAGGCGGGGGGACTATCTCGGAGGGACCGTCCAGGTGATCCCCCATATAACCAACGAAATCAAGGAGTCCATCCTGAGGATTTCCGGGGATGATTTGGATGTGGTTTTGACAGAGATCGGGGGAACTGTCGGAGATATCGAGAGCCTTCCCTTTTTAGAGGCCATCAGGCAGTTTCGGAAGGATCAGGGCAAAGAGAACGTGATCTACATCCACCTGACCCTGGTACCACATATCGCTGCGGCAGATGAATTGAAGACGAAACCCACACAGCATAGCGTGAATAAATTGCGGGAGATCGGTATAAGGCCGGATATACTCTTGTGCCGGACAGATCGTTTTCTGCCGCAGGAGATCAAGGCAAAGATTTCCCTGTTCTGTGATGTAAGCCAGGATGCTGTGATCACGGCCAAGGATGTCCAATCCATTTATGAGGTCCCCCTTGTGCATCATCAAGAGGGGCTTGATCAGATCATAGTGGATCTGCTGGGTCTCAAAAACAGGAAATGTCACCTTGAAAAATGGGAAGAAATCGTCAAAAAGATCAAGAACCCAAAACATAAGGTAAAGATTGCCATTGTCGGTAAATATGTAGACCTTCAGGACTCATATAAGAGTCTGACTGAGGCAATGAATCACGGGGGTATTGCTAATGAGACAGAGGTGGAGCAGGATTGGATAGACTCGGAGAGTATAGAGAAGGAGGGACCGGAGCCATTCCTCTCGGGGGCTGATGCCATCCTCGTGCCCGGCGGATTTGGTAACCGGGGGATTGAAGGGAAGATCGCGGCAGTTCGGTGGGCCAGGGAGACCCATACCCCATTTCTGGGGATTTGCCTTGGTATGCAATGCGCTGTAATCGAATTCGCCAGGAATGTTGCCGGTTTGACCGGAGCGAACAGCTCTGAATTCGATCCGATTACACCCCATCCGGTCATCGACATATTACCCGAGCAAAAGGGTGTCAAGAATAAGGGGGGTACGATGCGACTAGGGCATTACAAGTGCATGATTGCCCAGGATTCCCTTGCCTATAAGGTATATCGAAAATCGGAGGTACTCGAAAGGCATCGTCACAGGTATGAATGCAATCCTTTATATAAGGAGAGATTGGCAGAGAAAGGTTTAATCATATCCGGTGTCTCTCCTGACGGAAGACTTGTAGAGATCGTTTCCCTGAAAGGACATCCCTGGTTTATTGCCTGTCAGTTTCATCCCGAGTTTCAGTCAAAGCCCATGGCCCCTCATCCAGTTTTTAGCAATTTTATAAAGGCCGCTCTAAAGGGGCGACAACATTCAAAAAATGATTAGGAGAAGAGCGTGGGGAGATATCGAATCAAAAAAGGGATAAAAGATGCTCATCAGGTCCGCATTGATGAGATCGTCATCGGTCAGGGGGCCCCTATGGCCCTCATCGCGGGTCCATGTGTGATCGAGTCGGAGTCCCATTGTGTCAGGATGGCACAGAGCCTGAAAACGCTTACTGCCCGCCTTGGCCTTCCCTTTATTTTCAAGGCATCCTTTGATAAAGCCAATCGGACGTCTTATCAATCTTACAGAGGGCCGGGTCTTGATTCCGGCCTGGCCATTTTGAAAAGGGTCAAGGATCAGGTCGGTGTTCCCGTCCTATCCGATATCCATTCTCCCGAACAGGCCCAAAAAGCCGCCGATGTACTGGATATTCTGCAGATCCCCGCACTTCTGTGCAGGCAGACCGACCTGATTCTAGCTGCGGCCGGGACCGGCAAGGTGATTAATATCAAAAAAGGGCAGTTCATTGCCCCCGGCCAAGTGGCACAAATCATCGAAAAGGCTTTGAAGGCAGAGAACAACCGGATTTTGATCACTGAGAGGGGGTATGCCTTCGGATATCATAATCTGGTGGTGGATTTTAGGTCGTTTCCCATTATGAGAAGATCCGGCTATCCTGTGGTATTTGATGCAACTCACAGCGTCCAGTTGCCTGCCCAGAAGGGCGATGCTTCGGGAGGGGAGAGGGAGTTTTGTCCCTATTTGATCAGGGCCGCCATGGCTGTGGGTTGCGATGCACTTTTTCTCGAGGTGCATGACCAACCTGAAAAGGCACTTTGCGATGGACCGAACATGATTCCACTCTCAGACCTTGAGGGGATCCTTATCCAGGCCATGAAGATCGATAGCCTTGTGAAGGCAGAGGGATGGGTTTAACACAGGTTATGACATGAGAAAAGGGCATGAAAAGTTGAACGCGAAGTGGCTTTTGTTGATTATTATTGGAACAGTCTTTATTTTCACAGCCGCTGCCCCTCATTCGGAAAAGATCCATATTGCAGTCATCGATCTGGAGACATCTTCAAGCCTTTCGAATTCTGTTGGGATCGAGATTTCGGAACATATCAGGACCCACTTGTCTAACCTTTACCGATTTGATGTGATGAAAAGGAGTGAAATGGATGACATTCTCAATCAACAGGGTTTTCTGAGGCCTAAAGGCTGTAACAAGGTTGAATGTCATCCCACCCTGTTTGATACCCAGGGCACCCTTCAATTCCTGGAAAAGTGTGGTGCATCCGATCATGATGCCGCCCTGGAGATCGGATGGATGCTGGGTGTTGAGAAGGTCCTGATCGGTTTGGTCAACGAACTGGAGGATCATTATACCATCAGTGTCAAGATTGTGGATACGCTCACTAGGGAGGTGGAAGTGTCAGACCAGATTTCCTTCCACTACAAGACCCAGGATATCCAGAAACGCATTGAAGAATTGGCCGCACGCCTTGCGGAGAAGGTCTCAAATCAGCGACATGATATGGTAAGGCCGGCAAGGGAGGGATTCAGTCCGGCAGTGGGAGATGAATCGGAAAATACCCATAGGCTTGATCTGGAAGCCTATGGTGAAATCAAGGACATGAGTGATCTGATCCATGTTATTCAATCCAGGATGAAAGAGAATAACAATGAAGAGCATTTAAGAGAAGGGGAAGAAGGATATGATCCGAAGTCTTTGATGAAGGCATCCGAAAAAAAGGATTTAAACCGCCTGGAAGAGATGGTTTTCATCCCTGAGGGATCATTCATAATGGGATCGGAGGCATACGAAGACGAATCCCCTTCGCACGAAGTGTATCTGGATGCCTTTTATATTGATAAATATGAAGTGACCAATGCTGAATACGAGATCTTTTGGAGGTCAACAGGGCATCGCCCACCTCTAACCTGGGGAAAGCCCGGCTTTAATTCGCCGGAACAGCCGGTGACGGGTGTGAGCTGGGAAGATGCTGCGGATTATGCCGCCTGGGCAGGGAAGCGGCTTCCCACGGAAGCAGAGTGGGAGAAGGCTGCTCGAGGTGCCGATAGCCGGCGTTATCCGTGGGGAGATCAATGGTCGGAAGCAAAATGTCAGGCGTCAGGCAAAAATTCTCTTTCCGGGCCGGCACCTGTGGGGAACCATCCGGGGGGGGTGAGCCCTTTCGGATGTCATGATATGGCCGGTAATGTCTGGGAATGGTGTGCAGATTGGTTTTCTACGGATTACTATGATCAATCGGATGAGAAAAATCCGAAGGGACCTCCTGATGGTTCCAGGCACGTATTGAGAGGGGGTGGCTGGGAAAGCATGCCAAACCAGGTGAGAACTACCTTCAGGCAGGGAGGATGTCCGGATGGCGGATACCGGTGTGCGGGATTCAGATGTGTCAAAGATACAACAGCTCAGAGGGAAGACCCATGAACGATATTTTAGAACAGGCCAAAGAGGTTTTGGATCTGGAGGCCAGATCTATCCTGGAACTTAAACAAAGGTTGAACAAGAGCTTTATACAGGCTGTCGATCTGATCTACCATGCAAAAGGCAGGGTGGTAGTGACGGGGATGGGAAAATCAGGGCTCATTTGTAAAAAGATCGCTGCCACACTCGCCAGTACAGGAACACCGGCATTTTTTCTTCATCCTGCGGATGCCTTGCATGGGGATCTGGGAATGATGGTCCGTGGTGACGTGGTGTTGGCCATGTCAAGAAGCGGGGAAACCGATGAGATAAAGTCTCTGATTCCCTGTATCAAAAGATTCGGTTTATCCATGATATGCATCACAGGTAATCCTAAATCCACATTAGCAAAGAACAGCGATTGTTTCCTGGATGCCTCCTTTCAAAAAGAGGCCTGTCCTTTTGATCTCGTGCCCACAGTGAGCACCACCGTTTCATTGGCGCTTGGTGATGCCTTGGCCATTGCCCTTCTGTCCAAAAGGGGTTTCAAGGAAGAGGATTTTGCAGCCTTTCATCCTGGCGGCGCCCTTGGCCGAAGATTGTCAAGGGTTGCGGATCTCATGCATAAAAACAAGGAAATTCCTGTTGTACAGTTAGGCCAGTCCATGCGGGAGGCCCTTTATGAGATGACCATCAAACGATTGGGCATGGCATGTGTGGTTGATGATCAGGGAAAGCTCATGGGAATTATTACAGATGGGGATCTGAGAAGGCTCCTTGAGAAATATCCGGATCTCCTCAACAAAGCAGTCGAGGATGTGATGACCCGGGACCCGAAAACCATCTCTCAAAACGAGATTGCAGCCAAGGCCGTAGAGATTATGGAAAGATACGCCATTACCTCTCTGATTTGTACAGATGAGGGAAAAAGGCCGATCGGGGTGATCCATCTCCACGACTTATTAAAGGCTGGCGTGGTGTGAGAATGACTTCCAATCAGGCAGATATCCTCGGTGAAAAGGCCAATCGAATCAAACTGATACTCCTGGATGTGGATGGCACCCTCACGGATGGCCAGCTCATATTCGGCCCTGGCGGTGAGACCTTTAAGTCCTTCAATGTGAAAGATGGTTTGGGTATCTATTTGATCCAAAAGGAAGGGATCCCGATCGGCCTAATCAGCGGTCGATGGTCCAAGGTGGTGGAAGATAGGGCCAAAGAACTGGGAATATCACACGTATGGCAGTCTGTAAAGGATAAACTGGGCCTTTTTAAGGAGATACTGAAAGAGTTCCGGCTTGAATCCGAAGATGTGGCATTTATGGGTGATGACCTGAATGATTTGCCGTTATTGAGAGAGGCCGGATTTTCTGCTGCCACTGGTGACGCAACCCTGGAGGTTCGAGAGGCCGTTGATTATGTCACCAAAAGGGATGGGGGTAAAGGTGCCGTAAGGGAATTTATCGATCTGATTCGGGAAAAAAGGGTAAAGGGTGTTTGACATACACGTCGATTTTTTATATATTTATGGACCTAACTGCATGAGGGGAAAAAGCAAAAGATGAAGAATATAAATTTGGTGCCATCCTCTCCTGAACCTGTGTCGGTGAGGGGAAACAAGCATTTCATCCTTATTTCTCTCATTGTTTTGATGCTTCTGTGTTTTGTCTATTTTTTAGGTATAAGCCCGATAGGAAAGCAAACGGCCTCCTTTTTTCAAAGCAGGCTTATAACCAAAATGGGCTTTTTTTCAAGGGACAAAGCATCAAAGAAGATAGGACAGCCATCCGTTGCGCAGAAGCCGCATGATGTGGAAAAAGGCATTGAAGGGCAATTAAAATCAAAGGATGCGGTTGAGGATGTAAAAAGGATTGTGGCAGAAAAAAAGGAATCTGTTCCGGAAGGATCAGAGGGAAAGGTTCAAAAAAATGAATTAGCAGAGGCCCCGGGTGCCCGAGAAACGGAAAGAGCGGGTTCGACGATCAAGCCCAAAGAGCGATCTCTTCCGCAAGAGCGGGTAGCAAAGGTTGCATCGGTCGAAACCAGAGAAAAACCGGAAAAAAAGATCTCGAAGGTCGAAGTCAAGGGAAAACCTGCCTTAAAAGAGGAAGAAGTTAGGATTCCATCGGCTCAGGCCAAAAAAGAAACGGCATCAGCTTATTACTTACAAGTTAGCAGTTTTGTCATCAAAGGGAATGCTGATAAGGCATACAAAAAGTTGGGCGGACTTGGCTATTCACCCATAATCAAAGAAACCGTGGCTAAGGTGAAGATGCACAATATCTATACGGATTATTTTCCAAAGAAAACGGATGCTCAAAATGCGCTCAACCGGATCAAAAGGAATGGTTTTGATCCGGTGCTGATATCAGCTTCAGGAGGAAGATATAAGCTGAGGACCGCTTCGTGTTATTATAAGGAGAGTGCCCGTAAGGTCATAAAAGAGCTTAATCGTTTAGGATATACTAATCTTAGCATCACTAAGGAGCCCACGCCAACACGGATGTATTCGATTTTGCTGCTTGATTTCAAAAGCCTGCAAGAGGCAGATGCTGCCCGTCAGAAATTGATAAGAAATGGTTTCCAGTCTCCGATTTTGAAAAACATGCCTCCGGCTTGATTCGTATTTTATTGGAACATCATTTCCGATTTCGCCCAGGACAACAAATTTGAGAGAGGATTGGATTTGTAATTATGGATGAAATGAGTTTAGACCCTTCGATACCAAGGAAGATGTTTTATAAAATAGGCGATGTGAGCCGGATTTTCGTTGTGAAACCCTATGTGCTCCGTTATTGGGAGTCGGAATTTAAAGAGATCAGGCCTGCCAAAAACAGGTTTGGTCAAAGGGTATATCGGCAGAAGGACCTTGTTGTAATCTCAAGGGTAAAAGAGCTATTATATAAAGAAAAATTCACCATTGCCGGGGCCAAAAAACAATTGGCTGCAGAAAAAGCTGCTCGACAAAACAAGGCGCAGGGGCAGCCCGGAAATGGAACAACTCCCAAGGGAAAGGATTCTAAGGGAACAGATCCATCCCC
>JBLIRM010000146.1:0-8336 GCA_049472295.1 bacterium
AACAAAATTCACGGATATTGAAAAAAGAAACATGATTCAATTATATTTCCTTGAATATTAATATATTAAATCCTTTTGTAATAGATAATCTTATGTATTTTATTATAAAAAAGAATAATAAAAAAGTGGGCATATGATCATCAATAATGATCTTGACTAAAGAAAAGAAAAAACTTTAAGGGTATATGCCCTTACAATTCAAATAGATATATAAAATATAAATCTGATTATAATTTTAAATGATTCTTTTTTATATCATCTATATAAATGCAAAAATCATGCTGAAATAAATCCTGCTATATAGCCTTTTTTGAAGGCTTTAAAACTTACTTTGCTTAAGAAAGAGATACCAGATGCACTCCTCAATGATTTTTTACGGGATTGTCAAGTCTGATTAAGCCAAAAAATATGGAGATCGTAATAACTTAATTAATTTCCGGAAAAAAAGGATGAATTCACAAAGAGGTTAGCTGATATACAGACGTATAGTATAGTTCTATCTCGAATGATATTCCTGAGTCGAAATTTGATTATAAAAGCAGTTATATATTATCTAAATGATAAAACACATAAACTGATGTGTGAATCTCTCCTTAATCAATTTCCAGCTATAAACTATAAAAGATTTTGTCGAATAAAGGTAATAATCGCCTCCTGCGGAGATAGATTTAGATTTTGCGCATATGAATACAGGGAGCTCCCGATATAGTCAGCCATGAGGTCAGTTTGATAGAACATAGGTGTCGAGCGGGCAATCATATAGAAATTGTAAGCATATGTCAGATACTGATAATATTGCAATGCCTGCATGATATTGGTATATCCGGAGCCTACTCCGGTACCGGAATAGGGTGACAGGCCTCCCAATCCGGGATAACCTCCCAGCAGTGGATTTCCATAATAGGGGTACAAGGAACTTGTATAACCGCTGTAATACGGGTAGGTTCCATAACCGGTGAGAGATGTAGTCCCATAAGACCCTGGATAGGTATAACCCAATGGTGAGGAAATCCCCCAGTTGCTGACGGACGTGACCCCAAAGCTCCCCGGATAGTTTCCAAATAATTGTGCATGTAAAGGTGTGGTCAAAAAGAAAATCGCGGTTACGGATATCATCAAAGAAATGGTTATTATCCTGACATAGTATTTCATGGCTTTCACCTCCAAAGTGTATAATTTTTATGCTGATATTGGATGAATGTTTTAATTTTCAATATCCTTCTGCAAGCTTTATGCCCCTCCTCTTTTTGGTTTTTTCAGGGATTAAAATGTGATCTTTATAAGCTTAAGGAAGATGACGGTTAAAAAGAAAAATATTTATTCAAAGAATTTTATCCTATAATACTATACATTAAATTCAATCATTTCACAAGGTTTTTGGCCTTTCTTGGGGATATGTCAAGGGAAAGGGGCTTGATCGAAAATATTTTAATATAGAGAACAAAATTTATGAAATGACCGAATAGATATACAGGTGCGAGTTGCTTTTCCGAATGGTTCTTTTCGTAAAATTTATGGGGTAGTAAGGGATGGTTTTCAAACAGAGATCAAAACCCGAAGGTTTTGACATTCGAGTGGGAATGAGTGTGTCTGTCAGAAAGACTATGCCGGGTCAAGATGGCATGATACCGCTCGGTGAGGGAAAGATCAGAAAGGTGACGAATGAGCAGATCTCAATCTATATTCCGTTTTTGGAGGATAAACTGGGAGATGCTGATACAATCAAGGTGTTTTGGGAGGATGGAAGATACTATTTTTGTGGCACAGCCACTTCGTTTTATCCCTACCAGAGGCAGTCTGATCTTTTAACGCTTAATCGCCTGGATTCAATATATTACATAGAAAAAAGGAAACACATCCGTTTGTCAAGAACCCTTGTGATCGATTATAAATGGATCGCCCCTCCGGAATCTGTCTCTGAATCTCGTTCCAAGCGTATAAGAACGGGTAGAGGAGAAAACATCTGTTGTGGAGGTATCGAGTTTTTGACCCGCGACAGGTTGGGGGTGGGCGATATTTTGGAACTCGGGTTCGAGATCCCTTCCTTTACTTCATACATGATATTTACTCAGGCCAAAATCGTCCGAATAAGCCAGAATCGGGACCCAAATCTTCCATATAAGATTGCTGTGCAATTTACGAATATGGATCCCCAGGATCGAAGGCTTATTGCAGAATTTATCCTCGAGGAAATCAGCAATCATGAAGGCTCAACCAGAGAAGATCACAGTAAATATCCCTGTTGACCTTTTGTGAGATGAGAGGATATGCTCCGTGTTGTTTTCAGCCCCTTTTTACCTGAAGATTTCAGCAAGATTGACTGCTTTCCGTTCCTTTTTTATAATCTCTCTTTTATGATATGATGAATCCGTAAAAAACCATCATATACCCATCAACGATTTTTTGTGCGGTTGCCAAGGTTTAATGCAGAAAACCTCAGAACATAGCTGGCATCAGATAAAGATTGATGAGACCCTTTCCATTCTCGAGACCACTCCGGACGGCCTGAATGCAGAGGAGGTTCTGCATCGCAGATCCCTCCATGGACCGAATCAGATAAAGATAACCCGTAAGATCAGTCCGCTATTTATTTTTCTGAAACAATTCAAGGATTTTCTAATCATCATTCTTCTCCTGGCCACCATTGTCTCTCTAATGATCGGAGAGACCCTGGATGGCATGGTGATTTTGGGCATCGTTCTCCTTTGTGCCCTGCTCGGTTTCATTCAGGAGTTTCGTTCCGAAAAGGCGGTTGAGGCTTTAAAGAAGATGGCTTCTCCCACCGCACGGGTGATTAGAGGGGGAGAAGAGCATATGATCCCTGCAGAGGAGATTGTGCCCGGAGACATCATCAGCCTTCAAGCAGGGGATCTCGTACCGGCGGATGCCAGGATATCGGAGGCATCCAATCTGACGATGGACGAGTCTGTTTTAACGGGTGAGTCAACCCCGGTTTCTAAAAATACGGACCCGCTTTCAAAGAGTGATACACCCCTGGGTGACAGAAAAAATATACTCTTTGCTTCCACCATCGTCAATCGTGGACGGGGTAAAGGTGTAGTGGTTGCAACAGCCATGCATACCGAATTTGGGAAGATTGCTGGTATGCTGCAGGAGGTCAAATCCGAAAAAACACCTCTTGAGGAGCAGATGGGGGTCATCGGGAAATGGCTCGGGATCATATGTGTGGCGGTCTGTATGATCGCACTGTTGCTGGGAGTGATGCGTGGATATCCGTTATTGGAGATGTTTATTTGGGGGGTCAGTCTTGCGGTGGCGGCCGTGCCTGAGGCACTCCCGGCCGTGGTCACGAGCGCCCTGGCTATAGGGGTGCAAAAAATGGCCAGACAGAAAGCCATTGTCAAGAGACTGGCTGCTGTGGAAACATTGGGATGTACGACAATTATCTGTACGGATAAGACCGGAACATTGACAAAGAACGAAATGACTATCCAGGAGATCTGGGCCGACAATAATCATTTCCGTATCTCGGGAGTTGGTTACAGGCCCGACGGCGGGATCATGAAGGATGGCCGTCCTGTTGACCCGGAATCCTATCCTGTTTTGAAGAGGCTGCTTGGTCTGGGTGTCCTCTGTAATGATGCCATTTTACAGGAAAGGGGAGGGGAATGGGCATTGATTGGAGACCCCACTGAGGGGGCTTTGATTGTTGCCGGTGTAAAGGGGAGAGTGGATTATGAAGGATTGAGAAGAGAATTGCCCCGGGTGGGAGAGATTCCCTTTGAAGAGAGCCGGAAGATGATGTCCACTATCCATGCCCGGGAAAATGGAAAAAGACTTGTGGCGACAAAGGGGGCGCCCGAGTCCATAGTTCAACGCTGTTCTCATATTCAGAAGGGTGATCGGGTCATTCCGATAAACGACAGTGCAAGAGACAAAATACTCTCTGAGGGCGAGGCTATGGCGAAAAAGGCACTCAGGGTCCTTGCCCTGGCCTGGCGTGAGATGCCGGAGGCGGATGATGAAGCCTTCGATTCCGAAGGGATCGAAAGAGGGCTAACTTTTTGTGGTCTGGTGGGGATGATTGATCCACCCAGGGATGAAGTGATGGCTTCAGTGAAGGATTGTCTTGCAGCAGGGATAAAGCCGGTTATGGTGACCGGAGATCATAGAATGACTGCCCAGGCCATTGCCAGGGATGTCGGCATCCTGAATCCGATTTCCGATCAAGGGGATAGCGATCAAGTCCTTTTGAGTGGTGAAGATCTGGAGCATATGACAGATCAGGATATTGACCATATCATACCCAAAGTGCGCGTATTTTCCAGGGTATCGCCCGAACATAAGTTGAGGATCGTTGAAGCCTATCAACGCATGGGTGAAGTGGTAGCGATGACGGGTGACGGGGTGAATGATGCCCCGGCATTGAAAAAGGCGGATATCGGCGTAGCCATGGGAATCAAGGGAACCGATGTAAGCCGTGAGGCAGCGGACATGGTACTTGCGGATGATAATTTTTCTACCATTGTAGCTGCGGTAAAAGAGGGCAGGGCCGCCTTTCAAAACATCAAAAAATATCTGGTTTTTCTGCTTTCCTGCAATGTCGGGGAGATCCTTATACTGACCGGGGCCTTTTTTTTCGGATTGCCGATCCCACTCATTGCCCTTCAGATCCTGTGGGTGAATCTTACCACAGACGGGCTGCCGGCACTGGCCCTGGGTATTGACCCGCCTGATCCGGACATTATGGATCATCCCCCCAGGGGAAAGGATTCCTCTGTATTTACGTCATGGATAGTGACCTTGATCCTTATCATCTCCTTGCACATTTTTTTGGTTCTTTTTGTCGTTTTTTATGTGTATCTGCACAAAACAACACTGGCCTATGCACAGACAATGGTATTTTTGACTATGATCCTTCTCGAGATGTTTAATTCATTTAACTGCCGTTCGCACAGGTTCTCAATCAAAGAGAGGAAGCCATGGCAAAATGTCTGGCTTGTTGGAGCAGTATCGGTCTCTGTTGCCATGAGCATTATGGTGATTCATGTCCCTCTGCTTGGCAGACTTTTTTATACACAGCCCCTCGGGCTGATTGACTGGTTCTGGGCTATTCTTGCAAGCAGCACAATTTTGCTCGTGGTTGAGGCTGCTAAATGGTTCAGGCAAAGATATGCCTCGTAGGGAAAACCCATAATTTTTCTCGATCCATCATAAAATCTATACGATTCAATTTATTGAGGTGGTCCTTTTTATTTCCGGTTTATATCTGTTCATTTAGCCCAAGTATCCGGCATTCATATTCTTATCCACTGGCCTCCGTTTCAAAATTTCAAAGCCATTCACCTCTTATAAGTGATATCTTATCAGCAGATTTTACCTGAATGACATTGCAAATCTAAGGTCCTTCTCCTGGAAAAGAATCGGTCATTTTTTGGGATTTAAATTTGATGGCCTCGTAAAAAGTAATTTACAGAGTCATTGCGAGGAGTGTAGCGACGAAATAATCTAATAAATACAATTAGATATGACATGTGAGATTGCTTTGCTTCCCCCCATGCTTCGCTCGGGGCTTCGGCTCACCGCAATGAAATTTTTTTGGACTTTTTAAGAGTTAATCAAATTTAGATGTATTTAAAATGACTTTGGTATTTGTATAAACAGTCAATTAAAAGATTAGGGGCGATATCTTTTTTGGAGTAAGGATGCCTAAGAAAGTTCGTCTATCTAACAAAGGAATTATTCAATCACGTTCTTTATCAATGCATCGAATAGATCTACTCATAAAATATTTGGACAATACTATTTTGATCTGTATCGATTTAATTGAGATATATCCTATCAAGTCTTTTCTATCCTTTGATCTTCAAGCAATACCACTATATTTTTTCCCGGTCTTTACTATCATTTTCACATCCTACAGCCGTATCAACATAAACTCATGTTGGTGGGGCGTGTTTATCTGTTCCAACTAAAAACGCTTGAAAGGGGGGGAGGCGTTTCAATTGATTCTCAAAATATTGTAACCATTTTTTTCAAACCCAATGCTTTATCATTTCTAAAGCTCTTGCTGAAAATGGAGGTTAAAGCCCATGAGAAGCTGGAAAGATATCCGTTTCCAATTATTGGTTCTAAGTCTTGTTGTAGCTTTTATCGTATGTATTGGTATGTCTGCTCCTGTTATGGCTAAAGGGGGTGGTGGATCTGGCGGTGGATCTGGCGGCGTAGGAATGGCTGGCTACAGCTCTGGTTACGTCGGATCTGGCGCTTCAGCACTCGGTGGCTATAATTTGGGTGGCTATAATTATGGCGGTTCAGCACTCGGTGGCTATAATTTGGGTGGCTATAATTATGGCGGTTCAGCACTCGGTGGCTATAATTTGGGTGGCTATAATTATGGCGGTTCAGGACTCGGTGGCTATAACTATGGGTGGCTATAATTATGGCGGTTTAGGACTCGGTGGCTATAACTATGGGTGGCTATAATTATGGCGGTTTAGGACTCGGTGGCTATAACTATGGCTATGGCGGCACAGGACTTGGTGCCGGCTATATGTCTCAGTATCTAATCCCATAAATAGATATCCTAATCTTATAGAAGTTGACGATAGGATTTTCATGATCTCATCCGGAACGGATGGACAATGGGATTATAATTCGAGGCTGATTGCTCAAGAGACATAATCTTGTTTGGGGGGGATTTTGTAATGCTCAAAATCCCCCCTTTTTTTCAATTCGTTTAAAGAGATGCCTGGCAGTAATTATACGGCTTCCATTTCAAAACCATAAAATGCTGTGATCAAATAATCATATACTTTGTATTAATTGGCACAGAACCCGATAGAACGGGCTAAATCCCAAAAAATAATTGTTTGGAACGGATTAAGAAGATAACACCAAGATTCCAGTGGGTTTCATTAACCCACTGGAATCTTGATGCCATTTATGCTCTACAGACGTGAAACACTATAGGTCCCTGATTCAATCACAGATCCGCTATTCGTTTTAATGCTATAGGTGCCGCTTAAGTTATTACTGGAGAGATTAGCGTTAATCATCAGTGTATAAGTCTCCGCACCATTGCTGAGTGTTCCGGTTAATGAAAGGGTTGATCCGTTAATTGTCCCGTTGATATTCGCATTGAGTTTTTGATAACTGTTAAGGGAGAAGGTTACACTGCCATACACTTCTGTGCCGTTTTGAGTCAAGGAAAGACTGGCGTCACCATTATTTACCGTACCGTTTGCAAGAGTCGTGAACCAGGTCCCAGCCCATGTACCGGTCACATTCGAGAGATTAGCCTGGTTAGTAGGTTGATAATAGGGCAGAGGCTGACTATAGGGATCTGACTGGTAGTTCGTTGGATAATAATTATACGGGTTGTAAGCATAATTATTGAAAGGATAGATTTGACCCGTTCCGTAATTATAAGGATAAGTACCAAAAGGATTCTGGTAGTAGGTCTGGTTGGGCAGATAATTGCTAAAAGGATTTAAGATGTTTGTAGATAACGCCGAGGGAGCACCGTTAAGGATCGGTTGAATTCCCGGATAGATTGTTGGATAGTAATTGGTTGCCTGGGCAGTATAATTGCCGGTCGTACCTCCAGCATAATTCGTTGAATTGTAGAGTAATTGATAATAAGGATTAGTCAAACTGGAGGAGTATCCATAATTGCCCAATGAACCATACAGTAATGATGAATAATCATATCCGTATGGATTGTATGTATAAGGGGAATTCCCCAGATTTAAATTAGTACCCAAGGAGGCGTATGGATTAGTAACTAAAGGTATATAGTTTGTTGCGCTTGCAGTATATTGGCTGTAAGGATTGATATAGCTTCCTGCCGTATTCGGCCAATAATATGAACTCTGGTATGGTGAATATGGATAGTTCTGATAATATGGATAGATCAGATTGGCCCCTGAATAAATTGCATTTGGATTGGTATAATAATTATAATAATACAGATTCGGATAATAAGGGGTGGTTTGAGCAAAACTGAATGAAAAAGAGAATAGAATAGCCAACAACATGATCAGAAGAAAAGGTAGATAAAATCTTTTAAAAAGCATGGGAAACTCTCCTTTCGCAAGTTTTTTATTTGCTGTCTTTGTATCCTCACTCAATATCCAACCGGCTGAACCAACTCAAGCTGAAAGGAGTCATCCCTGTTTTTTTATTTTCGTGTTAAGTAAGAAGCTTTCTACCACCTTTCATTCATAAGATTGAAGCATAAAGCCTTTGATTGATCGGTATTCGGATCATGTATTATGCAATATGTGTACCATATAACAAAATAATGATATTTGCTATAATATATTGTAATTATTATTAATTCATAGTATACCCTTGATTAATTTTTTTGGTTC
>JBLIRM010000147.1:0-8311 GCA_049472295.1 bacterium
AAATAATAAAACAAATATTATAATAATGTCAATGCTCAAATTATTTGAATAATATAAAATAATATTTCTTATAAAATTAAATAATGATGTTACTAAAATAAATATAAATCATATTATACAAATACATATTCCCTTTATTTTTTTTACACAGAATCATTTAATTTTTGTCCTTAGTAAAAATATCTCCATATTTAAGTTACTGATACTCTTGTATTTTTTGTTTTTTATAAACCTTGATGGACTCCTAAAAAGTCATGTGTCAACCTTAAATTAAGTTCAAAACACTAATCTTGGAGGGAAAAAGATTTGTACATAAAGAATGAAGACTATTAGTTTCATCTGTTCTATCTTTTATAATCGAAATATTAAGAGCGCTCAATAAACCAAAAGGCAGGGGTTTGATTAGCAAAATTAAAAACATTACATTTTGATGCGGAGATAAAGGCTTGATGTAGAGGGATATCTTGTTCACTGGATAGAGGAAAACTATATTATTCACCGGAGAGGGAAACATATTGTTAGTGGCGAAGTTTGGAAGAGCTTTTGTTCACCGGAAAGGGGAACATATTTTTCATATGTGAATACTGGAAGAGCTTTTGTTCACTGCAAAGAGGAGCATATTATTTAAAGGTTGGTGGAGGCGGCGGGAGTCGAACCCGCGTCCGAAGACCTTCAGTGCAGGACTTCTACATACTTAGCCGCTGTTTTTTGATGTCGCCCTCAGGCCCTCCCAGAGGCAGGATTTCCCGAAGGCCATCCTGATAAATTTTCGCTTCCAGCCTTTCAGGCCAGACTGAAAACTATCCCATATTTATGACATCCTCACCCTGCCTATAGGAGAAACAGGGGAGGACGCGGCTAGCCTAAATTAGGCAGCCAGAGCCAACCGGCTTGTGCTGTAAGTGTTGGCAATTGTGGTTTTCCATTGGTTTAACGAGTCAATGGTGCTCGGTATGCGATCCTGACCTCAACTGTCCCCGTCGAAGCCGTGTCGCCCCCATATTTAATATTATAACATCTAAAAAGCCTTTCGGCTAATCTGAACCCCTCTTGGTTTTTTTATGCGTGAATGATAGTATCATAATGAATCAAAGGTCCTTGTCTAAATATAAAGACGAAAGATTGCCTTTTCTTTTATCGTTATCAAATTATAATAAAAAAATCCCTTGGGAAAGGAGTACCCATATGCAAATCGGCAAAGAGATCCGCCTGGATCGGATATTAAACCGCAAAACCAACAAGACGGTGATTGTCCCCATGGACCATGGAGTGACCATGGGGCCTATCGAGGGACTGGTCAGCATCCCGGCTGCCGCCAATCAGATCGCCGAGGGCGGGGCCAATGCAGCCATTGTGCATAAAGGCGCCGCTGTTTTCGGGCATCGCGGCTATGGAAAGGACCTGGGCCTGATTATCCATCTTTCAGCCAGCACCAGTCTCGGCCCCAGGCCCGATAACAAGGTCCTGGTCACAAGTATCGAACACGCCATCCGCCTGGGCGCCGATGGAGTATCCATCCACGTGAACCTTGGTGCGGAGAACGAAGAACAGATGCTGAGGGATTTAGGAGAGATTGCAGACCGATGTTTCCTCTGGGGCATGCCCCTTATTGCCATGATGTACCCGAGGGGTCCAAGAATCACTAATCAGTTTGAGGTGAATGTGGTGAAGCATGCGGCCAGGGTGGGTGCGGAGCTGGGGGCGGATATTGTCAAGGTCAACTATACAGGAGATCCCGAGAGTTTTCAGAAGGTGGTGCAGGGTTGTTCGGTGGGTGTGGTGATTGCAGGTGGTGAAAAGGTGGAGTCGGACGAGGAGCTTTTTCAGATGATCGAGGGGGCCATGACCGCCGGTGCCACAGGTGTTTCTATCGGACGGAATGCATTCCAGCATAAAAATCCGACACTGATCACCAAAGTCATCAGCATGCAGGTTCATGAGGGGCTCAGTGCAGAGGAGGCCATGGAGAAACTCGCCCAGGGATTTGTTGAGGAAGAATAGATTCACAAAAGGGACTTTAGAAGAACTGTTCAAGAAGGGGCTTGACCAAATGCACATGGACAAGGATATCATGATTTCAGAACGATCAAAGGGAATTACGCCATTCCTGGTGATGGAGATCCTGGAAAGGGCATCGGCCCTGGAAAGGGAAGGCAGGCATATCATCCATATGGAGGTTGGAGAACCCGATTTTGAAACACCCGCCTGCATTACTAACGCAGCGGTCAAGGCATTGGAGGAAGGAAAAACCAAATACAGCCACAGCCTGGGTATCCTTGAGTTAAGGGAGGCCGTCTGTGAGAATTACCAAAAAAACTATGGGGTGACTATCCACCCCGATCAGATCATCATCACCTCCGGCACCTCCCCTGCCATGTTCCTTGTGTTCGCAGCGCTCCTCAATACAGGAGACCAGGTCATCCTTTCAGATCCCCATTATGCCTGCTATCCCAGCTTCATTCATTTCATGGGTGGCGAAACGGTTAAAATCAAGGTCTTTGAGGAGGATGCATTTCAATACCGGCCGGAATCCATAAAGGCCCAAATCAACGAACGATCCAAGGGGATCATCATCAATTCCCCTTCCAACCCCACAGGGAACCTTTTGAGCCCGGAGGTCATGAAAGAGATTGCCCGGCTGGGTCCCTGGATCATATCGGACGAGATCTATCATGGACTGGTGTATGAAGGTAAGGCTCACAGCATCCTGGAGTATACGGATCATGCCTTTGTGATTAACGGATTTTCCAAGCTCTATGCCATGACCGGCTGGAGGCTGGGTTACCTGATAGCGCCCAAGCCCTTTATCCGGCCCATGCAGATCATTCAGCAGAACTTCTTCATATCCCCCAACTCTTTTGTGCAATATGCCGGGCTTGCTGCCCTCACCCTGAAGGATGCAGCGCTCGCCGTGCAAAAGATGGCGGACACCTATAACAAACGAAGGAAATATATCCTGCCCAGGCTCAGGGAGATAGGTTTCGGGATAAGCGTGGAACCCACAGGCGCCTTCTATGTCCTGGCCAATGCCCAAAAGTATTGCCGTACGGACTCCATGGAATTTGCCCTGGAGCTTCTGGAGAGAGCCGGGGTGGCAGTGACACCCGGTATCGATTTCGGGGAAAATGCCGAAGGATTCATCCGTTTTTCCTATGCCACCTCCATCGAAAACATTGCCGAAGGGATGGACAGGCTTGAAAAATATCTGAGGGAACAATACAGGTCCCATCAAAATACTGAAAAGTGATTAGGCTGTCATTGCCGCAGGTCCCCTTTTTGAATTGACCCCTCACCTCAGAATGCCTTTTTCTCTTTTGCTCTCCTTTATAAAAATCAAGAAAGATTTTTAATCAAACGAGTAAAATCAAATGGGTTGATTCACCAAATTCAATGTGTTAATATATTTTTTTTTGTAACACGTAGCAGGAAAAACTCGTGAAACACACATGCCTAAAATCGGCACAAAGGAGCATGAAAATTTTCAACGATTTTCGAACGAAAGGAACAACTGCTAAGCCGCAAGCAACGGGGTATCGCAAGGGAATTATAAAGGCGCCGCAATAGGCGAGGAATTATATCCAAAAAGGATTCAATCAACATATAAAATCCATAAGGAGGAAAAAAAACGTGTGTATGGAAAAAACGGATTGGGAAAAGGCCATAGATTTTCACGGGCACAGTTGCCCGGGATTGGCTACCGGATACAGGGTATCAAAAATTGCACTACGGGAGATCGCGGGGAAAAGGGCCCAGGATGAAGAACTGGTGGCAATTGTTGAGAATGATGCCTGTGGTGTGGACGGGGTCCAGTTCCTGACCGGATGCACCCTGGGCAAGGGGAACCTACTTTACCGGGATTTCGGGAAACATGTCTTTACCTTTGTATGCAGAAACAGCGGCAAGGCCGTTCGGATTTCAGTCAAAGGGCGCACATGGAAGGATGAGGACAAGGATTACCAGGGGCTATTGGAAAGGATTGCCGGCGGCAAGGCCACTGAAAAAGAAAGGTCTCTTCATAATGGGATGAAGGCGCAACACACCCGGGATATCCTGGAGATACCGGAGAAGGAATTCTGCACCATCCGGCACACCCGGGTTCAGTTACCCGAAAGGGCCAGGATTTTCAAATCTGTTACCTGCGCCTTCTGCGGCGAGCCGGTCTCTGAATTCAGGGCCCGGATCCGTGAGGGTCAGATCTCCTGTATCCCTTGCGCAGGCGAATATACCAGGGGTTGGTAACATATTCCTTAATAGAACCATTTTATCTATCAGTCATAGGAGAAAAGCCAATGGGCACATCCTTGTTTCCGGGAGTTGCCTGAATTAAAGGGGGGATATTTTCATCAAATGGCCTGTTTTATGAGAGATATATCAAGATGAATCAAAAGGAAATAAATAAGGGTATGCATGCGATGCATCTAAAGCCCATAGGCATTATCCATTCCCCATTTCAATCCGCTGCCCAGGCTCCCAGACAGGGACATTTTACCGATAAGACCAGCACCCTGGAGAACTTTGATGCATATGCCGATGGTCTAAAAACCATCGAAAGAGCCAGCCACCTGATTGTGTTTTACTGGTTGGACAGGGCGGACAGGGATACCTTGCAGACATATACCCCTCACGGAGCTGAGCTCCGCGGCGTTTTTGCCTGCCGTTCTCCTGCCCGCCCAAATCCCATAGGTTTTGCCGTAGCGAAGCTGATTAAAAGGGAGGGGCAAACGTTTATTGTAAAAGGGCTGGATGCCGTGGATCAAACCCCCATTATAGACATCAAACCCTATTCCCCGGACCTCGATGCCTTTCCGGAAGCCATATTGCGATAGACTCATCTGTCGCAAGCTAAAGACCCCACCAATATCTTTACACTATCGATGAACCTGAATCTGTCATATTTGGGCTACTTTTGCTGTCCTTGGATTATTTTCATGACTCCTTTTATTTTCCCTCTTCTGTAAATCATTCCCCTTTTCATCTTTTGATATATTTTCCTTGAATATTCGTACTGACAAAAATGGAGATCCTGTATAAACTTTTATCCAGATAATACAAATTATTATCATCAATATATTAGCGGCCGCCTTTTAAAAAAAGATAGGAGGGAGGCTACAATGATAATGATAAGCAGGAGTAAATCAACCGGTTTTATTATTATTATCATAGTGTTATTAATCACATCCATAAATGCTCATGCCCAATGGGCGCCAAATGTTGACTATTTTATAATCACAGTTTAGAGATTTTTGATGTGAGTGATCCATTGAGCATACAGAATATAAACTCCTTTTATCATCCATATCGGCCATGCTATATAGATGTATTTGAAGATTATGCCTATACCGGAGATGGCTATGATAATAGAGTCACTTTGATAGATATAAGCAATCCGGCCAATCCAACTGTTAAGGCGTCGTATCTCACAACAGGCTGGGTTTGGAGCGTCTTTGTTAAATACTGTCTCATCTGCACCGAGGGGCCAAAATCGCCGTCTGACCTTAATGCCTCAGGTACTACCTCAGGCAGCGCCATCCTGTCTTGGATTGACAATTCGGGTATTGAGCAGGGTCTTAAGATATACCGTGAGGTGAATGATTCAGGGACGTATACTGAACTGGCCGAAGTTGGCCGAAATGTTACCTCATATACTGAGATAGGCTTAAGTCCTGGCACGAATTACTGCTATAAGATCAAGGCCTATAATGCCTGCGGGGAATCAGGGTGGAGCAACATCCTTTGCGCTGTGGAGCGACATCTTTTGCGCTGAGTTGTTTGTTTGTTCTCCTCCATTTACCTGCGGCACTTGTTCAGTAACGGATATAGATGGAAATATTTACAATACTCTCCCGATTGGTTCATAACTTTTCAAATTGCCTTACCTACGGCGGGTAATGGAGCAGTATGAGATGGCCGGCCCCTATCAGCGGCCGGTATCCCGTTGCACCTGCAAGGCGGATGCGTATTCCTGGCCATTCCTACCACTGATGCCAGCGTGACCTCAAATGTAATGAAGATTTGACCGATAAAGAGTTAAGTCTGAAAAAAACATGACCTGCTTATGGACTGACTTAAAAGAGCTATGAAGAGGGGGATTATGAAATCCAATAATCAAAAGATCCTGATATGTGTCTTATGGTCTGTCACCCTTTTGATCTTCCTTTTTTCCGCCCCATCTATTTCTGCTGCATCAATGAGGTACGAGCAGCTTGTTGGTGTCATCGATATCAGGACCACTTACAGCGACGGGGATTTCACGGCCGAGCAATTGGTAGAGATGGCCGGACCCCGCGGGATCGATGTCCTGGTAATTACGGACCATGACCGGATTGTATTCCAGTATGGCCTCTTTCCCTTTCGTAATCTTCTCAGGCTCCGGGTGGAGAAACCCTCTGTAATAAAAAACGGGGCAAAAAGATATCTTGAAATGCTGGACGATGTCAATAAAAAATCCAATAATGTCATCATTATTCCGGGGATCGAATCCGCGCCCTTTTATTACTGGTCTGGGTGGCCCTTCCCTGGAAAAATCACCGCCCATGCATGGGAGAAACACCTCCTGGTCCTGGGGATTGAAGACCCCCAAAAAATCGAGGCATTGCCTGTCCTGCACAGCTCTTTCAATTTGATGCATGTCAAGCATTACCTTCCCATGACCCTTCTTTTCTCTGTTCCCTTTCTTATCAGCCTCGGGTTGCTCATCATCCTTAAAAAAAGGAAATGGTGGAGTTGGGCCCTTCTGCTGCTCACCTTTCTCCTTTTAGTGGAACACCACCCCTTTCAATCCTCCCCATTCGATCCCTATCACGGGGATCAGGGGATCACCCCCTATCAAGCCCTGATTGACTATGTGGACGCCTGCGGGGGGATGAGCTTCTGGTCCCATCCGGAGACGCGCACCGGGGTCAGGGATCTGGGCGCAATCAAGGTCAGCACCCCCCCTCATCCGGAAGACCTTTTAAAGGCAAAGAATTATACCGGGATTGCAGCAGTCTACGGGGATGTGATCAAGGCAACCGAACCGGGAAGGGAATGGGACACCGTACTCGATGAATATTGTCAAGGGATTCGAAAAAGACCCTGCTGGGGGATCTCCAGTTCAGACTATCACAATGAACATCCTGTCACGCTCGGGGAGTATATCACCACCTTTCTGGTGAAAGACCGGAGCAAAAACGGGGTCATGGAGGCCATCCGTGCCGGAAGGATGTACAATTATATCGGCCCCCAGGAGGAAAGGATCAGGCTGTCATGCTTTGAGATCGAAGATCCCCGGACAGGGGAAAAGGCCGTAATGGGTGAGACAATCACCTGCTATGCATCCCCTATAGTCAGGATAAAGGCATATACGGATAAAGGGGATGATTTCCCATTGAGCCTGAAGGTCATCCGATCAGGTAAGGTATGTTATCAGGAAACCGGAAAAGGGGGCATAGATGTATCATGGCAGGATCAGGACATCCCATCGGATCAAAAATATTTTTACCGGATTGAATTGAAAGGCAAGGGAAGGATGCTCTCCAACCCGATCTTTTTCACTATCGGATCATCTTGAAAGGCCGCTTGACACTCATCCTATGGCGGTCTTCCGGACATCCACCTCGTTGTTGCACCGGGCGAGGATCCACTCAAGTTTGCACATGCTTTCGCCCTATCCTGGGCATAGATATTCTCCATCCTCTACATAATGATCTGCAAGTATTCTGGGTTGGGCAAAGGTGATCTATAAATCAAAGCATGGCACGATCGCCTATGTATCTTTGGACTGGCTTGCCGTTATCACAAGTCATATCCCCAATAGATGCTCTCAAAGCGTACATTTTTACGGCGCATACTCAAACAAGTCAAGAGGTTTAAGGCTAAAAGCCCAGTTCGAATCCCAAGGCAATAGCGCTGTCTCTTATGTGCCACCTCCCCCTAAAAAGGCGTGCAATAAAAAATTAGCTGAGCTTATTAAGCTCATTTATGAGGTCAACCCCCTTCAGATATAATATCCCCGGAATATTTATTTTGACACAAATTCAAATCCCGTCTATACTTTTATATAGATAAAACGAATTCCTGTTACAACAAATTTCAGGTCCGCTCTTGGGAAGGTCCCCTTGGGACAATTAGGATCAAAAATTGAGGAAAAAAGGATTATTTTTGGGATCTCCGATCATAGTCCTTCCCTGTCTCCTTGCCCTTGTTTTTTATGCCTTTTTTTTGGAAGCAGCCCCCCCGGAAATATATAGTATTATCCCAAATACTGGAAGCAACACTGCATCCAACCAGGCAACAATTAGCGGGGCAGGTTTCCAACCTATGCCAAAGGGCT
>JBLIRM010000148.1:0-8281 GCA_049472295.1 bacterium
AATCCATCAACTTCTGCCGCACGCTCCGCATCCCCATCCTCGGGGTGGTGGAGAACATGAGCGGATTTATCTGTCCCCACTGCGGGAAGCCCTCTGAGATATTCAAGTCAGGTGGCGGGGAGCAGATGGCCCGGGAGATGGCCGTGCCCTTTCTGGGCAGGGTGCCAATCGATCCCCAGGTGGTGGAGGCCTCGGACGAGGGAAAGCCTTACATGTATCATTATGCCCGCACGGAGACAGCCAAGGCCTTCGGCCGGGTCATCCGGCCCATTCTGCAGATGGATGGCACTGAAGTGACATCCAAGCCCGAAAAAGGGAAGGCTGTTTCAGAAACAGATGAGAAGGAGAAAAAATCCATGAGGATAGCCATACCCATAGCCGATGGTAAGCTGGCCATGCATTTCGGACACTGTGAGCAGTTTGCATTGCTTGATGTGGACCCTGCCACCAAAAAGATCCTGAAGCAGGATTTACTGGAGGCGCCGGAGCATCAGCCGGGACTTCTTCCGGAATGGCTGAAGGAGCGGGGTGCTGATGTAATCCTGTCCGGGGGCATGGGCTCCAGGGCGCAAAACCTGTTTGCGCAGAACGGGATCAAGGTGGTGACCGGAGCATCCTGTGAGGCACCGGATGCACTGGTGAATGCCTATCTTGAAGGCACACTCCGGACAGGTGAGAATATCTGTGATCATTGATTGCAGCTTTCATGTCCATTGTTGTCAATCCAGCATACTTTGACTGAAGGACCCTCTCCTTTTTTTCAAGGTTGGTGCCAATCCTATCATTGTCAAAGATCACTTTAAGGGATATAGTATATTCAAATCATGATCTATTATTTTGGAGGGATATAAGTGGCCGTTCTGTCCATTTTTATGATCTTGGCATCCGTGCTCGAGGGGAAGATGATAGAAATGATTGGCGTATAGGTGTAAATAAAGGATGATGTAAACAAACTTTATTAAGGTTTTCAGAATAAGGGACAAGAAAGCATGGCTAAAAAGATTGTGACCACAGGAAGAGGAGGGGCCGGAAAGACGACCTTTGCGGCGCTTGCCACCAAATATTTATCTCCTCCATTGCTGCTGATTGACATTGATCCTGATCAGAGTCTGGGGGAGATGCTGGGAATCGACCTGGAAAAGGAAGGGATCAGAACGATTCTGGACATCCTTTTTGATATTCAGAAAAAACAGGGGTACGAAGAGGTGGCCTCCATGCCGATTCCTGAAAAGATCAGGTATCTATTCAACAGTGAATGCCTCTATGAGTCCAAACACTTCGACCTCATCTCCCTGGGGATCAAGTGGACCAGAGGCTGCTATTGTTCACCCAATAATCTTCTCAGAGAGATAATCCCCAGGATCGCAGAGAATTATGCCCATGTTTTGATTGACGCCCCTGCCGGGCTGGAGCATCTGAACAGAAAAGTGGCCTCGGAGATCGACGATCTGTTTCTGATCATGGATCCCTCCCTTAAATCCATCAAGAATATAGAAAGGATACGAAAGGTGGCCAAGGAGACCGGTATCCAGTACCAGCATTTTTACCTGGTCTCAGACCATCGATTTACAGAGGAAACATTGAGGCATATTCCCTCGGACCATGGCGTCTATTTAGGAAAAATAGAATATGATAGTGATGTTGAGGCGTATAATCTGGGAGGGAGGTCACTCCTCGAACTGCCGGAGGATTCACCCGCATCCTTATCCGTTAAAAGCATATTAACAAAGGCGGGGTATGAGATTTAGGATGGGTCTGAGGAATGGGACCAGCCAGAGTATAAAACACACTTTAAGGATGTAAAATAAGCCGCTCGTTTTAGGGGCGGTCATTGAATGAAAAAGGGATTTGAATATGAATCAAAAAAAGCCGGCATTTAAAAGAAAGATTGAAGAAATGACTGATCATGAGATCCGTGAGCAACAAGAGGAAGTCAAGAGATTAAGGATGCCTGGGATACGGACCCTGGATTTTCTCTATGAGCAGGGCGGGGAAGTCACTTACGAATACCCTGAGCTCACGGCGCTTTGCCCGATGACAGGGATTCAGGATATCTATACCGTGCTTATTACATATATTCCTGGGAAAAAGGTCCCTGAATTGAAGAGCCTGCGGGAATATTTCCTGGCTTACAGGGATGTCCCGATTCTCCATGAACATTTAGCCAATAAGATATGCGAGGATTTCGACGCTGCGGTCAATCCCAAGCAATTGATCATACAGTTGGATGTGGCAGTTAGAGGGGGAATTTCCACGACCATAGTCATTGAGAAGGGAATGGAAAAGGCATCCGGGGGTTAAAACCGAATCATCCCGCATCCTATCCCTATCGATCCTTTTGGTGGATGGTCTTTTCCGTCTGCCTGGCCAACCGATCATAATCCTGTGAAAGGATCTGCTGCAAACTTTCCTCAATCGGCCTGTCCGTATGAACAAGGATGTGCATCTCATCACGGATCTCATCCAGGGGTTCAAACGCCGCCCTGATTCTTTCCAAGTGATGAAGACGGGCATCGGATTCGGAAGGAAGCTTTTCCCGTACTCTCAGTCTTTCGCGAATCAAATCCTCCGGGCACACGCATTCCACAAAGATAAGGTTCGCATCCATGTCCTTTGCCATGCGTATGACTTCCTGACGATGATTCCGTTTGCCATATGTGGCATCCAGAATGACGGAATGACCCCTTTGAATCTCTTCCTGTGCCAGCAGAAGGAGCTTGCCATAGGTGAGTGAACCTGCCTCTTTTGAATAGATCCCTTTCTGGAATGGAGCGTCCCTGGGCTCAGAGGGTTTCAATCCGAATAATCCCTTGCGGACCACATCCGATCGAAATATCCTTGCGCCGGTTGTCTCGGCCAATGCTTCGGCAATGGCCGTCTTGCCCGAAGCAGGCAGGCCGCATATCACCCATAAAACAGGACATGCAAACTGTACGGCATAACGAAAGGCGAGATTCATGTAATCCTCTGTTTCTTTGAAGAGCCTGCATTTTTCCTTTCTGCTGAGATGGTCTTCCTGAAGGCGGAAGCAATTGACCTTGACCCGGACTACAGCGCGATAACATTTGTAGAAATTGAGCAATAGAAAGAGATCCCGGTCTTTTGAATGCCGGACATAAGCAGAGAGCAGATCCCGGGCAATCTCCGGGTAACCCTCATGATCCAGATCCATTGCCAGGAATGCGAGATCGGACGCGCTGTCCCCGTACCTGAAACGTTCATTGAATTCAATGCAGTCAATGATCTGGATCTCGGGCGTGATATAGATATGTCCTGCCCTCAGGTCCCCGTGACAGTCCCGAATCTTCTGACATTTAATCCGATGTTCAAAGAGCCCTTTCTGCCTCTGCAAAAAGGATCGGTTGGCCGCCCGAAGGATTTGAAACATGCGTTTATCCAGGGGCTTTTCCACAAAAGGTGCCGTCTGCCTGAAATTTTCCTCGCTATTCTCCCACACCCTTTCCCAACTACCAAATGTGCTGATGTGTTTGCCGGAAGGGGCCTTGCTGTAGAATCCGGCAAGGCACATTGCGAGGCTTTCGATGGCTGTAATGTCGATCTTCCCCTTTCTGAGCAAACGGACCAGGGAGCAATTTCCCGGAAGCTGACGCATCTTCACGGCATATTCAACGGGTGTACCTGATCCGGCCAGTTCATAATGCCCCTCCTTGCATGTGATGGGGACTACGTCAAGGTATACGTCCCGGGTGAGGCGGCGGTTAAGGATGACCTCCTGCCGGCAAAAATGGTATCTTTTTTCCAGGGTGGTGAAGTCGAGGAACTCGAGATTGACGGGTTTTTTGATCTTATATACATACTCCCCTGTCAGAAAGACCTTTGAGATATGGGTTTCCCGCTGTTCTATATCGGACACAGGATGAGGGTAAAAATCGGGCCGTTCCATGGCCTGAAAGATTCGTTCCTGATTTTCTCCTTCCATATTGGCAATCCTTTTTCATAGGAGATTTATAAGAAACCCCCTTATTATTTTATAACTTTTGATTCAATTTGCATATAATCCATTTAGACAGCCAGAAATTATCATATTTCCCTCCCTCATTGTGAGCGGACATATTCATGGAGTAAAAATAATAATGATTTAGTTGACTTTCAATGGCTTTCCATGGCATCATTATTAAAGGGGATACCCAATCATATTGACCTATAAATAGCAATCGAAATCATTCATTATGCAAAAAATCAATCATATAGTATCAAACCTGCGCGCAATCCCTTCGGTGGATAAAGTCCTGAATACCCCCCAGATCATGGCCTTACTCGAGCAGTCACCCCGCTGGCTGGTACTGATGATCATCAGGGAGGCCCTGGATGGATTGAGAGATTCGGTAAGAGAGAGCAAGGGGGATCTGGATCCGGACGAGGCATTGAATAAAACCGTAACCTGTGTGCTGGAAGGTCTGGAGAATATTCAGAGGCCCAAATTGAGACAGCTGATCAATGGCACAGGGGTGATAATCCATACCAATCTCGGAAGGGCGCCATTGCCCCCTGAGGCCCTTCATTCAATCCATGAGGTGGCCAAGGGATACTCCAATCTGGAATACGATCTTGCAGAAGGAAAGCGGGGGAAAAGGGTGGCCCATGTCCGGGATCTGATCCTGCGTCTGACAGGGGCCAGTGAAGCATTTGTGGTGAATAACAATGCAGGCGCAGTTCTCCTTACCCTTAACAGCCTTGCTGAGGGCAGGGAAGTAATTGTCTCCAGAGGGGAACTGGTGGAGATCGGCGGTTCATTCCGCATCCCTGATGTGATGAGAAAAAGCGGGGCCATGATGAGGGAGGTAGGCACCACAAACAGGACCCACCTTGCGGATTATGAAAGGGCCATCAATGACCGGACAGCCTTGCTCTTAAAGGTCCATACCAGCAATTACAGGATCACGGGATTCTCTGCAGAGGTCTCATTACAGGAAATGGCGGAGTTGGGGAGAAAATACAAGATACCTGTGATGATGGACATGGGAAGCGGAAACCTCAGGGACCTCTCCATTTTTGGTTTAAAGAGTGAGCCCACGATTCAAAAGGTCCTTTCCTCCGGTGTGGATGTGATCACCTTCAGTGGGGACAAGCTGCTGGGTGCCCCGCAGGCAGGTATTATTCTGACCCAGGGTTTTGTGGATATGGGTCTGATTAAAAGCAATCCATTGGCAAGGGCGCTCCGGATAGACAAATTGACCCTGGCAGGTCTGGAGGCGACCCTTCTGCTTTATCAGAAGAAGGATTATCTCTCTTCGATCCCCGTATTGAAGATGATCCATCTCGGTATCGAAGAGATCGGAAAACGTGCGGAAGAATGCCTGTCGGGTCTGGAGAAGGTCAACAGAGGGATGATGAGACTAGAAATCCGGGAAGATGTCTCCAGTGTGGGAGGGGGTGCACTCCCTGGAGAGGTAATACCCACTTATGTCATTGCCTTTGGCAAGGGAATGATCTCCGCAGAAAAATTGGATCACTCCTTTCGTGCCTCTTCCCCTGCGGTGGTCGGTCGGATAAAGGATGGCACTTATCGGTTGGACCTTCGCACTATTGATGAAAAAGAGATCCCTGTTTTAATCCATATATATGAACTCATTGTCACAGATATTATTTAAAGAAGTCAACCATAATCAAACATAACCAGATGACGGAACAAGGCATAAAACATATCATCCTGGGCACGGCAGGTCATATCGATCATGGAAAAACAACACTCATCAAGGCCCTTACAGGTGTGGATTGCGACCGTTTAAAGGAGGAGAAATCCAGAGGGATCACCATTGAACTGGGTTTTACCTATCTGGATCTCCCTGATGGGATACGAATCGGCATCATCGATGTCCCCGGCCACGAAAAGTTTGTGCATCATATGGTGGCAGGGGTTGTGGGCATGGATCTGGTTTTGCTGGTGATCGCTGCTGATGAGGGAATCATGCCCCAGACCAGAGAGCATCTGGATATCTGCCGTCTACTGGGCGTCAAAATGGGTCTGGCGGCTGTAACTAAGTCGGACCTGGTAGAAGAGGAATGGCTGGAACTAGTGATAGAAGAGGTTGGTAGTTTTGTCCATGGGACATTCCTCAAACATGCCCCTGTTATCCCTGTATCATCCACCACAGGTCAGGGGCTGGACCGTCTGAAGGAGGCCATTAAAAATCTGGCAAAAGGTCTTCCGGAGCATACGGGCGAAGGTGCGTTTCGTCTCCCAGTGGACAGGGTCTTTACAATGAAGGGCTTTGGCACGGTGATTACCGGCACCCTGCTTTCCGGGGAGGTGCGGACCGGGGATATGGTGGAGATCCTGCCCCAGCAGATCAAGGCCCGTGTCCGGGGTGTTCAGGCTCACAACCAGAAGGTGGAAATGGCCAGGGCAGGGCAGAGGACAGCCGTCAACCTTCAGGGGGTGGAAAGGGAAAATATTCGAAGGGGGGATTTGATATGCCAGCCGGACCTTATGGAACCTGGGTATCTCTTGGATGCCAGACTGACTTTACTCGAGAATGTACCCCCTTTGAAAAATCGTACTCGTATCCGTTTCCATACGGGCACTGCAGAGATCCTTGGCCGCGTCGTTTTTCTGGATCGAGAGGAACTCAAACCGGATGAGACATGCATGTCTCAATTCAGGCTGGAAGAGAGGATAGCAGCCATGCCCAGAGACCGTTTTGTGATCCGCAGATATTCTCCCATGGTCACCCTTGGTGGCGGGGAGATCATCGACAGCCATCCGGAAAAACACAAACGTTACAGAGATGATGTATTGAAGGACCTTGCGGCACTCGAAAAGGCATCGATCCCTGAATCGATCGAATTTTATATAAAAAAGGCCGGAGCCAAAGGGATGGATCTGAAGGCCTTGATTGCAAGAACCAATCTGGAGCCGAATAGAATCTCTCAAACCCTGGAGTCACTGGCCGGAGATGGCAGGGTGCTGATTCTGGATGGGAGCAATCGGGCAATTCACATTGCCACTTATCATGAGTTTCAGAAAAATATGGTTCATACACTCAAGGATTTTCATAAAAAGAGTCCTTTAAAGGTAGGCATGTCCAAGGAGGAACTCAAGGCAAGGCTCTCCCCTGATCTTGACCCAAGATTTTACGCCAGGTTGCTTGAAGACATGGAGAGGGCAGGGGAGATCCTGGTTAAACAGGAAACCTGTGCCTTGGCCGGGCATCAGGTATCCCTATCCCCTGAGGAAAAAAGCCTCTATGATCAGGTCCTGAAGATTTACCATGATGCCGGAACGCAACCCCCTAATCCCAGTGAGGTCTCGGATCAATTCAAAAAGGATGGCCGTAAGGTGGAAAAATTGACCAATCTCCTTCAGGATGAAGGCAAACTCATCAGATTGAAGGGGGACCTTTTGTTTCATAATCAGGCACTGGCACTGCTCAAAGATCAGGTCCAGGCATATCTCGAGGATGGAAAACAGATGGGTATCGGTGATTTTAAGGAAATGACAGGCCTTTCCAGAAAGTTTGCCGTACCCGTTCTGGAGTATCTGGATAATCTGGGCATCACTATCAGGGTAGGAGACAAAAGGATTTTGAGAAGAAGAGGAAACTAATCTTACCCGGAAGAGATCAATCGTGGAAATTCGTCAATTAGAGGTATTTTATCATGTGGCAATGCTGAAGAGCTTCTCCAAGGCCGGACGTTTGATCGGACTGACGCAGCCGTCCGTGAGCGGATCTATCCAGGCCCTGGAAAAAGGTCTGGGACTGAAACTCTTTGACAGAAAAGGGAGAGATGTTTGTCTCACCCGGCCCGGAGAAGTGCTTTTGTCATATGCGAAACAGATCCTGATTTTAAGAAAGGATGCCATCCGGCAGATCGAATCCCTGGTGGATCTGAAGAAAGGCCTTTTGGTGATCGGGGCCAGCAGTATCCCGGGAGAATATATTCTCCCCAAAATGATCCAATCCTTTTATCAATCCTATCCCGGTATATTTTGCATGCTCAAGGTATCCGACAGTCAAAAGGTTTTACAAAGCGTATTGGATCATGATATAGAAATAGGGTTCGTCGGAACCCGGATCAATCACAATCAGCCCGACATCTTATATGAGCCCCTGATTGAGGACAAAATGGTGGTTTGCTGCTCCTCCCGGCATCCATGGTCTGAAAGGAAATTTATCCACATCGATGAACTCGCATCCCAGCCTTTTTTGATGAGGGAGGAGGGATCAGGGACCCGAAGGGAGATAGAAAAACAACTCAGTCAAGTGGGTTTTGATTTAAAAAATTTACAGATCGTTGCTGAAATGGGTAGTACCGAGGC
>JBLIRM010000149.1:0-8254 GCA_049472295.1 bacterium
CCACCACCGGAGCTATCAACTCCTCGACCTTTACGATCGTCTCTGTAAACTATCATGCAGTAGCCTAGCCCAAAACTGTGTCCACATATAATATCGATTCCAAGATCTATAAATGGAATGGAAGTGCATTCGCTGAATTTCAATCCATCCCCACCCATGGGGCAAGTGGTTGGGAAAGCTTTAACATTGGCACTGATACATTCATTGCAATTGCCAATGGATCTGACGGTTCAACCCATATTATCGATTCGGATATCTACCGGTGGGACGGGAATTCATTCATTGAATCCTTTTCAGTCCTTACTCATGGAGCATGCGATTGGGAATATTTTACCGTCGGAAATGAGGACTTTTTGGCAGTTGCCAATAGTTATAATGGATCATCATATAATATAGATTCCATAATATACAAAATTTGTGCTGATTCTTTAAATGAAGGGTTAGTAGGGTATTACCCTTTTAATGGTAATGCCGATGATGAGAGCGGCAATGAAAATCATGGCACCGTATATGGCGCCACTTTGGTTTCGGATCGATTTGAAAATCCTTACAGTGCTTATCGCTTTGATGGTAAGGATGATTTCATAGAAGTGCCGGACTCAGGATCTCTTGATATTACAGGTGCAATTACATTGACCCTATGGACAAAGGCAGATGTTGAGCAATATTTTAGAGTTGGTCTAATCGATAAGCGGCCTGCTACAGAACCGTCAGGGGGTTATGATCTGGTATTACTCGATCAAGGAGATGGAAGTTTCGCCTATTTTGATTTAGTTATCAGTAACACCCCTCTTCCAAGCATTGTCGGATCTGTTAAATCGGATACAAATTTGAGTGACAATCAATGGCATCATATCGCATCAACATATGATGGTATATCAATGAAAATGTACATTGATGGAATGCTTGAAAATTCCGTTTCCTACACCGATGGCTATGTCGAAAACGACGCATTGCTCTATATTGGTCTGTTCCCTTATGGTTATGACGATGGACATGGAAACGAACCCAATATATTGAACGGTGTTATCGATGAAGTCCGAATTTACAGTCGTGCCCTTTCGGAATCTGAAATTAAAGAACTTCATCAAATGGCCACGTATAAACTGAACCTGCCGGCGGGCTGGAGTATGATCTCTCTGCCCATTAAGCCTGATGAAGCAAGGATGGATAAGCTCTTTCCGGATGCTGCTGCATTATTCAAATTCACTACAAAATATGAGCAATTAGATCCAAATGATGAATTGGAGGTTGGCAAAGGATATTGGATCTATATTCCCGAGGCCAAAACCTATTCAATGAGTGGTACGCCATTTGAAAACTTCACTATAAAAGATTGTCAATCCGGCTGGTCAATGATGGGTGGATGTTCATGCCCTGTTAAGCCATCGGTCGATAATAATGAAATAAGGGTAATCTTCGGATTCTCAAATAAATACGTCCGATTGGGCACTGATGATCCTTTGGAGCCCGGAAAAGGATATTGGATCAATCTTGCTGAACATACAACGCTTACCATAGAATAACAAGAAAAAATTTTCTGTTTGAGACTCTATTGACCTGGTTCAGCATAACCTAAGGATCGAATCTTCTCTTTTTCCGTATCGGTTAAACTTGGCATTTTCTCAACAATTTTCAGACTCAGCAAATCTTCCTTATACAATTTTTTCGTCTCATTCACCATGGAAATCAAGATATTTTTGTAGGTTCCATTGCTTGCGAGCGTTTGAGTCTCATAAAAATCCTCTTGGATATCGAAGAGAGATGTATTATCACCATCCAAGATTAACTTCATCCCTTCTGATATGCCTGAAATATGATCCGAACCCAATTCGGAAGAAATTATGGTCGATTGAAGTGGGTGCGTTAAAAGGTCCCTGCCCCGATAAACAAAAGGCTCTTTGATTTGGAGTGTTTTCAAGATTGTGGGGACTATATCCAGATGCTGAACAAAATCCTTTCTTTTACCCTTTAGGGTCTTTCCGGATCGGATAAACAAGGGAACATGTATCAAATCATTTGTCAATCCATGACCATGGGCAAAATAGTAATCATGCTCTCCCAAGGCCTCTCCATGGTCGGCAGTCAATATTATGATGCTGTTATCATATTGATGAATTTCTTTTAAAAAAGCCACCAGGCGCCCAAAATGTTCGTCAAAATAGCGTATCTCCCCATCATACTGAGCTACATAATAATGGTAATCATGATTCTCCTGTAATTTTTGATATGATGGTATCCCCCCCTTACCACTGGTAGTGTCATTAAACTCCAAATCAAATGGATCATCCTTTAGGTCATGAAACATGGCATTATATGGGGCCTGTGGCGTATAAGGACCATGTGGATCCTGGTAGTGCACCCATAAAAAGAAGGGCCCGCCCGTATGTTGTTTAAGGAGACGGATGACACAATCAGTTGTCTTTTCCGCAATCCTTTCGTAAATATATTTTTCATTTAACACAGCTTCGTCCATTTGTGAATCATACATATCAAACCCTTGTTCAAAGCCTTGCTTCTTCCTGAGGATGAAATTGCTGACTGCGCCATAGGTTTTGAATCCTGAATCCTTCAGTATTTCAGCAAGCATCGGTACATCCACTTGTACTATAGAGTAATTTAAAATGACTTTTGTCTCATGAGGAAGAAATCCGCTTAAAAGGCTTGCACATGAAGGTCCGGTAAAGGAAGCATGGGAAAAACATTTCTCGAAGAGCAACGATTCTTCGGCAAATTGATCCACATTGGGAGAGGTGTCTTTTTTGTAACCATAGCAACCCAGATGATCAGGCCTAAGGGTATCAACGCTGATGATAATAATATTCGGCCTGTCACGGAATGTGGATTTGATATAATTTTTACAGCCATAGAGGAAGAATATTGTTAATAAGAATATTAAACATTTTTTAATCATTATTTTCATAGTAGATTTGTGATGCATAGTGATATCATCCCGATTTCGGAA
This sequence comes from bacterium, assembly GCA_049472295.1. Classification (GTDB taxonomy): domain Bacteria; phylum SZUA-182; class SZUA-182; order DTGQ01; family JAFGSM01; genus JBLIRM01. Next base: position 2,966 of record JBLIRM010000149.1, read on the forward strand.
ATACATTCTTATTACATCTTAACAGGCACCTTGTCTTGTATGGAGTCTAAAACATTGATTAAAATCAGAAAAATATATTTAATTCCATAAACGATTATATTGAAAATAAAAAAAGATTCAATAGATGAGAACAGAGGACGGCCTCCCCCCTTTGTGGAAGGTTATAAAGACGCCCATAAATGAGCTTGCCTATGATAAAAACTCCTTAAAATTACCAATCATATTCATACATCTGAAATCTGAAAGGGTTTATTCAGAGATAATTTGCCACAACAAACAAAAATATGATAGAATTTGTGTACAATTAATTCAAATATTTCAGGAGTTTGCTTTCAATAAGGGGGAGTGACAAGATGTACTCCCTTGCCACGATCCGCATCCGAGATGCCTAATTGGCCGGAAGGATGAAATATACTGGAAGGGGGTTACCCTATGAGGATTGCCATGCTCTCTCCCATGACAGGGCTTACTCCGCCGGGGCAGCATGGCCCCTGGGAGAGTATTGTCAGGCTCTTGACCAATGGTCTGGTCAATCACGGCGTGGATGTCACCTTGTTTACGACCGGGGATTCTGAGACCGAGGGGAGGTTTTCGGGTGTCATCCCCGAAGGTTACAAAAAGGGCAAAGGGTTTCTACCTAGGGTCATAGTGTGTCTTCATATCTCGGATGCATTCGAGCGGGGTGATGATTTCGACCTGATTCATAATCCGTTTGATTATCTTCCCTTAACATACATGAACATGACCACTACTCCTGTGCTCACTACCATCCAGGGCTTGTCCTTTACTGAAAACATTCCCTTCTATAAGAAATATAATGGCCGGGCCTACTACGTGGCTGTCAGTGAAGCGGGCAAAAGCCCGGACCTGGATTACATCGCCACAATTCCTCACGGGATCGATCTGGATCAGTTTACCTTCCGATCCGATCCCGGTGATTACCTTCTGTTTTTCGGCCGCATCCATCATGAGAAGGGGACCAGGGAATGCATCGAGATTGCCCAAAAGACCGGTATGAAGCTTATCATTGCAGGCACGGTCCAGGACGAATCCTATTTCGAGTATGAGATAAAACCATTCATAGATGATGATCAGATAGTCTATGTGGGCATCGCCGGACATGAGAAAAGAAATAATCTGCTGGGAGGTGCTTATACTTTGCTCCATCCCATCAATTTTGACGAACCCTTCGGGGTCTCCGTGATCGAGGCCATGGCCTGCGGCACCCCGGTGATTGCCATCAATCGAGGCAGCATGCCCGAGTTGATCTCGGATCAAAGGACCGGATTCCTGGTTGAGAGTGCAGAGGAAATGGCCGAAGTGATTCCCAGGATAAAGGGGATTGATCGCAGGGCATGCCGCAGGTGGGTCGAAGAAAGGTTCAGCGCGGATCGCATGGTGGATGATTACATCCGGATTTATGAACGGATACTTGCCGAAAGAAAGCGGGAGGACCACCGACCCTGGGGATTTTATCAAATCCTGTCGGATATGCCCGATCACAAGGTGAAGCGGATCACCGTCTATCCAGGTCAGCGCCTGAGCTATCAGCGACATTTCCGGCGTTCAGAGCACTGGTATATTCTAGATGGACAGGCAGTGGTGACGAAAAACGGCCTGGAGATCGAATTGCGATCAGGGGAGGCCATTGATTTACCTGTAGAATCCTGGCACCGTGTCAAAAATCCCGGGCAGAAGAATCTGGTCTTTATAGAGGTCCAGACAGGAAATTATTTCGGAGAAGACGACATCGAGAGATCAGAGGACGATTATGGCAGGGCTTGAGAAGGAAAATATCCTTGTCATGACATATCCCTTTATATTTCACTCATCCCGAAAATCATTCTATTCGAAGCATTTACCTCTGCATTAAGCCACTTCCAGCAACTATATCCAAATAACTAAAAATCAGGGATGGTATCTTTTATCTTATGGGCAAGGGCATGCGCCTTATTGTAGTCCTGTGAGTCATGATTCATGTCTATAACTGAAAATGGCAGAATATAATAAATATCTCCGATAAAGTATCTTCAGTCACAGCGATTATTTTTTGTTTTTACCGATAAAAAATATTAGGGGGTACTTTTTGTCTAATAATGGGGCAAAACTCAGAATCGCCACATTATTCAGAGCAATATAGGTTAATAGATTACATATCTTAAGTATAATTATTAAATGATTCTTTATTGCTGACACATTCAGATACCTAATGGCTCTCTCACTCAGCAAATTCTGGAAGGGAGTGATTTTAAGTGGAAACAAAAAAAGGGAAAAGAGTCGGGGCTATTTTAGAAGTGAATGAAAACGATGTGAAATTTTTAGGATATGGAAATTATGTAGGTGATTATATCCCGGAAGAAGCCGTGGGATTTCTGGCTTCATTTTTTAAGGAGACCCAAAAGCCCTGCCCAAAAATTGAATTGGATTCAGGAAAGGTCGTTTACGGATGCGAATGTTGGTGGGAAGAGGAAGAGCGGGTAAAAAAGATATTATCCACCTATGACAGGATTGAAGATGTGGATATCGATAATATCAGGGCAAAATTGATTACAAAGATTCTGAGTTAAGGCTTCCATTATCCTCTGGTAAAAGGTTTTCTCGATATTTCTATTCCCTGGGTAGTTCAATCGGATATCATCCTCACAATTGATCTCCTCCTTGCTCCGGGCTTCAGCCCACCCTCATGAGATTTTGCACAATATCAACGCATCCTGATATACACATTCAGAGTCATTATTTTTCTCTCTATTTAAATTTGAAGGTATCAACCGGGCAATGACCTTTTGGCTGTGGTCTGAAAAAAACATAATCTGAATCCATGGATTTGAAGCTGTGAGTAATTTTGGAGCGATATTATCTTTTTTCTTACTTGCGAAATCATTTATTTATGTTATTATTAATAGCAATTACACAAATTCGACAACCTCGTAAAAAGTCCCAAATGTTATTGCGAGCGAAGCAATCTCAGGCATTCATATCTATTGGCATTTATTGGATTGCTTTGTCGCTGTCCCCCACTGTTTTGCTCGGGGCTTTGGCTCACCCTCGCAATGACTCAATAGATATCTTTTTACGAGTCCATCAAATTTGAATCGATTAATATTAAAAAAGGTCAAATCACTATGAATGGTTCTGTATCCATGTATGAGGTCAGAGATCCAAAGGCATCAAAAAAGGTTTTACTTGTCTACCCTGAGATTCCGGCGACTTATTGGAGTTTTAAATATGCCTTGTCTTTAGTAAAAAAGAAGGGGACGCTTCCACCCCTTGGGCTAATAACCGTAGCAGCCATGTTACCTCATCATTATGATGTGGAACTTGTCGATATGAATATCTCGGCATTGTCGGATGAGGCAATAGCCCAGGCCGACATTGTTTTTACTTCGGCAATGATTGTTCAAAAGGATTCCCTGGCCAGCCTTGCAAAACGCTGCAAGGAATTAAATGTACCAGTAGTGGCCGGCGGACCCTATCCAACGTCTTGTTACGAAAAGATCGAAGATATCGATTACTTTATTTTAAACGAAGCAGAGCAGACCCTGCCCCGATTTCTCAATGATTGGGAAATGGGAATGGCGCAAAAGGTTTACATCGATACAAAGAAACCGGATATTACGAGAAGCCCCATTCCACGATTCGATCTGCTGGAATTAAAATCATATGGAAGTATGGCGCTGCAGTATTCCCGGGGATGCCCTTTCAATTGTGAATTCTGCGATATTATCGAGATGTTTGGCCACAAAGTGCGAACCAAGACGAGCCAGCAGATTATCCATGAGATGGATCTGCTCTTCTCACTTGGCTGGTGTGGATCCGTTTTCTTTGTCGATGACAATTTCATCGGAAATAAGAGAAGGGTCAAGGAATTATTGGCTGATATCGGCTGTTGGCAAAAAGATAGAAACTATCCCTTCGAGTTATTTACGGAAGCCTCGATCAATCTGGCATCAGATGAGGAGTTGTTGGATTTGATGAGCACCGCTGGTTTTAATATGGTTTTTGTAGGCATCGAGACACCGGTTGAAGAGACATTGATCAATACCGGAAAAACGCAAAACGTCAAACAAAGTATGCTCAAAAGCATAAAAAAGATTCAAAACAAAGGGATTGAAGTGACCGGCGGTTTTATTGTGGGATTTGATGAGGATCCCCCCGATATCTTCGATAAACAGATCCGATTTATCCAGGAGTCCGGGGTTGCCCTTGCGATGGTCGGTCTATTAAATGCTTTACCCAATACACAGCTTTACCGTCGTTTGGAAAAAGAGGGGAGGTTATTAAAGGATTCATCCGGAAACAACACCCATGATTTACAGCTCAATTTTAAACCGAAAATGGATCTTGATATCCTGATTGAGGGATATAAACATATTATTTCTAACATCTATTCTCCAAAAACATATTTTGAGAGATGTCTGACCTTTTTGCGTCATTTAAAGCCCCACCAACACTCCTCACGGCGTGTCAGGGCTGAAGAGATATTTATATTTCTCAGGTCATTGGCAAGACAAACCTTCACGCCATATGGGCTCCATTATCTGCAGTTTTTAATAAAGTCTTTGAAAATCGAAAGGAAGATGTTTCCTGAATCAATACGTCTCGCCATATGGGGACACCACTTCTTTAAGATTACCCAGGAGATCCTGGCTGTGGATGAATTCAGGACTCACGCCAAATCCGTTAAGGAAATCTATTTTGAGAAGATCCGGGAGGCCTATGCGTCATTTGACATGGAACAGACAATCATGGATCTCAAAGATGCAAAGGATCGATTTATTAAAGAATTGCAGAAGGAATATCGCAAAATTGACAAAGACTTTCGTCATTTAGTAGAAGATTCACTCAGAAGTGTTGAGGTCGCTTTAAATAGCTATTACTACCAAATGCTTGAAGGTATTGCGCAAGGATAGGCACCTTAATTTACCCTCCTTTGGAAAGATTGCTTTCAATCTTACATCCAAATCAATATCCGAAACAGTTTGATGTGTAAAGAATTTCACACAATTTAAGTCTTTAAAAACAAGGGATTAATCTTTACAAGTCTTTAATGTGGAAAAAAGTTTCATAATTCATATGAAAATAAAACAGAAAAAAGGGTAAAATAAATATAGTTATTTAAGAAAAATATAGTATTTTAAACTTAATAACATTATCATTTTTTTCCTCATATTTTGAAAGAAGATTAAAAAAACTATATAATAAAAAAAATACCATTGACAAATTAATTTATTTATAGTATTTAGTATTAATCTAAATATTTATATGGCATGATACTTGCTTTATAAAATT
>JBLIRM010000015.1:0-28365 GCA_049472295.1 bacterium
GACTTTTTACGAGACCATCAATTTTACTTGACAAAGATATACTTTTATGGTAATTACATTGTAGATACATTTTATTAAGAGGTAGATATGGCAAAATTAAAAACAAATATTATCCCTATTGGAAATTCCCAAGGTATTCGAATCCCAAAAACTATTATAGAACAATGTCATTTGGAGGGAGAAGTAGAATTAGAACCTAAAGGTAACTGCCTTATTATAAAATCCAAGGCCAAGCCGAGGGATGGTTGGGAAGATGCCTTTCAAACTATGGCTAAAAATAAAGATGATAAATTACTTGACGCAGATATAGACATTGAAACAAATTGGGATAAAAATGAATGGGATTGGTAATTAACCGTTTCGACATATTTTTAGTAAATCTTGATCCAACCCAAGGCCATGAAATTAAAAAAACCCGTCCATGTCTAATTATCTCTCCGGATGAGATGAATCATTATATTGGAACAGTTATTATTGCTCCTCTAACCACAAAAGGCAGAAGCTATCCTACCCGTATTCCCATTACTTTTCAAAGGAAAAAAGGCCATATCGTTCTTGAGCAGGTACGCACTATAGACAAAAGCCGATTGGTAAAAAAATTAGGGACAATTAGCAAAGATACTTCACAAAAAGTACTGGAAGTCTTAGCTGAAATGTTTGCTCCTTAAAATTATTATTACATAACTTTCAATCAACCCGACCTCACTTAGCTGGCCGTGAAAAACAAAGGGCCACGTAAACCGTCGTGAGGCGGGTTATTTCTATGTTGCTCCAGTTAGCTATGAAACTCATTTCTATTATTTAGTACAAGAAAGGAAGATGAAAAAGTGAGAAGTACCAAAAAACTAATATTTACCGCAAATATTCTGCTCCTATCCTCTAAGGCTTTTTGTAGCGGTCTATATTTTGGCGCAGCGGTAGGCCAGAGTCATTCGCAAGATGCAGGGTCAGCATCGGATTTAATTTGGTTTATTTATACTAACATCAATACCGAATCGTCTGATACAAAAGATACCGCTTTTTCAGCCTATTTTGGTTATGAATTTGATTTCAACGAAATGTGTGTAGGGGTTGAGGCCGGTTGGATAGATTTTGGCGAGAATACCTTATATGCTGAGGGGCAAGATTTTTCTCCAGGTGGAGATGGAAAGAGGACTGCCAACATAACTGCCGAGGCTGACGCTATAACAGTATCCGCGCAACTGAAAAAGGCAGTTGTAAATGATCTTAGTTTATTTGGGCGAATCGGATTAAGCTCTTGGGATGTATCATGCACTTTATATGGCGAAACATACAATGCGTTGGGTGATAAAACTGGATCTATTTTCGACTCTGGCTCTGAAAGCGGTACGGACCTATATTTCGGGATTGGTCTTGAGTACAAATTTATAAGAGTAGAGTTTGATCGCTACAAAATAAACGAGACTGATACTGACTACGTTTCCATAGGTATTAAGTTTTGACAAAGCCCTAAAGCAATGCAATGGACCCACTGATTGCGACGTTCTGCGTATAAAAAAATGAAATACAAAGTCGAACTAAAACCAAAAGCTATTAAGGATCTAAAAGGTTTACCCAAAACAGAAGGGAAAAAATAATAGAGAAGTTGAAGCTTCTTGAAGATGACCTTCAGGGTAACGTAAAAAGATTAACAAACTATACGCATGAATACAAACTGCGGGCAGGAGACTGGCGTGTACTTTTCGAAGTGGACGATAAAAAATAATCGTTTATCGAATCCGTCATCGAAAAGAAGCTTATAAATGGGAGACTGTTATGACTATTCATCCCCAAATTATTGAAAAACATGGTAAAAAAGAATTTGTAATTTTGCCCTGCGAAGAGTTTTTAAAAATTCTTGAATCATTGGAAGATCTCGAAGATTTAAAAGAATTAAGAAAAGAAAAGGAAAAGTCGAAAGATTTACCTACAACACCCCTTAATGAAGTAGTAAAAAAACTTAAGTTATAGAATAAGGGCAGAACAAGCGCATCGACGCTGACCTTGTGGAGCTGGTCGTGAATTGCTTAGCCTTTCGCAGTTGCGTCCACAAGGCAGGCCATGCGCATCATTAGTCACAAAAGGAGCTTAAAGTGAATCTCAAAACCCTTTCCTTTATTATTGTTCCTGTTATCGCCTTTCCAGCAATAATCCTCGCTGATCCTACTCCACCAGAAATCATCAAACATCCAAAATCAAGATGCATCATTGAAAAATCTGGAGGAGAATACCCTTCTTACGTCGTCAAGAGTGGGAACAATGTGGTTTATTCACCAAAATCAGATGGAATAATTAATGCTCTATTTTCCCCCACAGGGGAATACATTGCGTTCTCCGGTTCTGAAATTAACGGTGTTGATATTGGTGAAGAATACTTTTCTGTTGTCGTTCTAAAATGTGATTCAGGAATAATAAAGGGGTTTATGAAAGGATTCCCATCAGGGGATGAATCAATTGGGATGTCATGGGTTAACGACGAAACCCTCAAATATTTCGACACTTCGTCAGAAAAAGAAATCTTGCTGGAAATTTCACCTAAACCCAATGGTTCATTTCAAATTTCAGAAAAAGTAGCTTCAAACGAGTAATTCAATTTTGAAAATTGCTAACCACGGCATATCCGCACAGACCTCGCTGGCCTGCCCGTGAATGCATAGCTCAGGGTATTTGGGTGCGAGGCTGGTGATGCGCATCATTGGAGGCAGAAATGAAAGCTATCAACATATCGGAGAAATGCATCAGCATTATTTTCTGGATGGCTGTCTTCCTCGTTGCGGCAGCATTCATCCTACCTTTTGTTGTTCCGATCGACAAGAGTCTGCCTGGACCCGATGCTGCAGGCGCTATGGCTATACTCTTCTTCGGCCCAATGTTCGTTGTGTTCTGGCTTGGCGTTGCGATGGCAGTGATTACAGCAATCCGATTCAAGCACATTCGCAAGGGATATCGCATCATGGGGTTTTCGCCCATCGGTGTGGTAGCTCTCGGTTATGTGGTCCTTGAATTGTTGCCTGCATTTTTCTAGAACAGAGAGTAACTGTGCCTCTAACTTTAGCTCCACGCGACCTGAAATCCCCGTGCGTAAAATGTTATTCGGGGTACTTGGGTCAGGTTTCAGGCGCGTGAGCCTGATGTTGAAGCTGTCGAGAAAAGATCAAAATTTATAATTTTAGGATCTATAACGTCTTGATTTTATTGATTAGCTCAGCACCCTGTGCCCGGGCTAAATCTTAAAACAACTTTGGTTGCTTAGAAGGATTTCTGTAAATTTAAAAAAGGGGGGCGAAAGCCTCTTTACAACTCCCATAGTAAATTTAGTGCATGTCAGATCGAATCGAAAAATCGATTTCCAATTCTTTGGAGATAGATAAGCATCTGCTTCCTTACATGCCATTTCTTCTTCAAGATCTCTGGGCATTAGGAAGCTCTGTTGATTATATTAATGATATTGTCGATTCTCTCAAATTGCCTTCTAATCTGACAAACGCTCTCGATCTGGGTTGTGGAAAAGGTGCTGTATCGATACGGATTGCTTCCAAATTTGGATTCAAAGTGATCGGCATCGATGTTATGGCTGCATTTCTTGAAGATGCTCGAAAAAAAGCAATCGAGCATAATGTATCTCATCTGTGCCTATTTATAAACCAGGACATTATGGAATATGTATCTGTTGAACATGGGTTTGATCTTGTTATTCTTGCATCTTTGGGAGGAATTTTTGGATCCTTTAAAAATACAATTGCTAAATTAAGAACCCAGGTTCGATCGGGCGGATATATGCTGATCGATGATGGTTATCTTCGAGAAGCTATTTCCATGAATCGTAAAGGCTATGAGCATTATAGAAACCATGAAGACACAATCAACGAGTTAACAGCTTTTAACGATATCTTACTTGAGGAAATCAATACGACCTCTTTAAGTTTGAGAATTAATCATGAATATTTAAACTCCATCGAGGAAAGGGGGAGTGAATTGATTGATGAACATCCTGAGTTGGAGGATGATATAAAATCATATATTCATCTTCAGGCTGAAGAATGTGATCTGATAAAGGATCATATTGAGGGGGCTCTATGGTTAATTCAAAAGGGGATTTAAATAATTAACAAAATGAATATTCGATTCGAACAACATGGTGATATGGAGAAAATCAGGAATGTTCACCTTCAGGCTTTTGAAACGGAAACGGAAGCAAACCTGGTAGACTCTTTACGAAACACCGGTATTGAATTGATTTCACTCGTGGCTGAAGAGAATGGGGAGGTAATTGGTCATATCTTATTCAGCCCGGTTACGATAGATGGGGATATCAAGATAACAGGTCTGGCGCCTATGGCTGTATTACCGGGCTGGCAGAGGAAAGGCGTGGGTGCAAGACTTATAGACGAGGGATTGAAGGCATGCGAAAATGCGGGCTATGGGGCTGTTGTAGTACTTGGACATCCCGGTTATTATCCCCGGTTCGGGTTTATGCCATCCGCAAATTTTGGAATCAAATCCGAATATGATGTCCCTCCGGAGGTTTTTATGGTTAAGGAGTTACAGAAGGGTGTTTTGAAAACTATAACGGGAACCGTTAAATACCATAAAGTTTTCAATGAACTATGATCATATAGTCATTAGAGCATCCGCCATAGCCAGAGGCGGTCGTTCAGTAACAAAGGCTTTATGATACTTCGCCCGTAGATGATCCGAATGAACCCTAAATCTATGGATCCTTTCGGGAAGGCGCTGCACTCATACTTCGGGGGTGACACCACTGCTGAACTGATTATCCGCATTCTTGAAATCACGAATGCTGTCTTGCAATGGGCGCATGGCTGATGATAATCATGTGTAAGGTTTAATTTCATCATCCTAGTGTTGTTGGCTTGCTTAATATGGAGGAACCATTATGAGCATATCGGGGAAAATTATTGCTTCAATATTTTTCATTGTCGTGTTTATTTCTTCATTCGGAGCCACTTGTGCAAAAAGTCAATATTATCAATCTCTTGCAAGCAGCGAGTATCAAATACAATTCGAGGCCATTTATTCAAAGATCGAATGGGATGATGGAGATGATCAACGGGATTATGGTGCGGAGTTTCTGATTAACTTCATGCCGGTTAATGTAGGAGGACATCCTTTATACGAAGCAGCCTTTCTCGAACGAGTCGGTCATATATCTTTGGATGTGGGCCATGCACATATAAAATTAAGTTCCTCTACGGAATTGGATGGGCCTTTTTATGGAATATATGTAGATTATATGAGTCCCGACAATCCTCTTGTATGGAAGGCAAATATTTTTAATGCTGATTATGAATATAATCTACCTATTGATGCCAAATGGAGCAAGGATGTGATTGGTGCAGGATTGGGATTATTCTTGAAGGATGGCTTGCTTATAACTTTTGAGTATTCAAGGAAGGAAACGGATCTTTCCATAAGCGGACTTCCAAACGATGAATCAAGAACAAACTTGTATACGGTTTCAGGTAAATCGGTAACCGAATTCGGAAACGATAAAGCGGTAAATATAGAAGTGGGAATAGATATTGAGGAATTTGAAGAGGAGTTTGTGAGCGAAACAAATACCATTATAAATGTGGAAGGTGATTATTACCTGAATTCAAGAACGAGTCTTGGAGGACTTATAGCCAAGAATACGGGCGACGATAAAAGCGATGAAAACACCACATTCGGTATTCGTCTGATTTCATTTCTTACTCCCGATTTTTATTTCAGAGTGGATTTTGAAAGGGCTTTTTTTAATGATAATTATAGTTATAATGATTCCAAAAGAATCTTTATGAACGCAGGTATGCGTTTTTGACTCTTATTCCACCTGATAATTCTAATGGATATCATGGATATTTAATCGAGGGAATGGAAAAATCCCGGTAATACCGGATGTTTGAAGAGAATTGATGGTCTATGGAATGAATCCATATAAAGGATGAATTGAGATTGAAAATACTGTCGTGTGCTGACGGTCCTGCGGGTTCTGATTCAGAGTGAAGAGACTGTTTATGAAGAATATATCAACGGATATAGAAAGGCTGGGATTTGATCAATGGTTTCAGGATAAAACCGATTCCGCAAAATTGGATGATTATCAAATCGCCAGAGTGATTACCGTAGATAAGAATAGTTATACCATTACGAACGGGAGGAGGGATGTATTCGCGGAAACCACCGGGAAACTGATATTCAACGCGGATTCTCCGCTGGATTATCCTGCAGTGGGCGACTGGGTATATGCGCAATTTTTTGATGATGAATCATTTGCTGTTATTCATGAAATCCTTCCCAGAAGGTCGTCATTAAAAAGGAAAACATCGGGTAAAAAGATAGAATTTCAATTGATTGCTGCCAATATCGACACATCTTTAATTATTCAATCACTTGACTCGAATTATAATCTCAGGCGTTTGGAACGGTATCTGGTCATGACCAATGAAGGTAATATTCATCCTGTGGTGTTATTGAGTAAAAGTGATCTATTGGCCCCTGAAGAGATTGAACAAAGGATTGCCCATATCAATGAAGTCATGCCGGATATTCAGGTGGTGGCGTTCAGCAGTAAAGATGAACTGAGTCTGGCCGGGGTAAAGGATCTGCTGGTTTCCGGGAAAACATTCTGTCTGCTCGGATCATCGGGTGTCGGGAAGACCACATTATTAAATCATCTTATGGGTGAAGCATTATTCGAAACACAAACTGTCAGGGAAAAGGATGGCAAGGGAAGACATACCACCTCACGCCGCCAGTTGATTATTCTGAAAAACGGGGCAATGGTCATAGATACACCGGGCATGCGGGAGCTTGGGAATATTGCTGTGGAATCGGGTCTTTATGATACATTCAAGGAGATAGCGGAGTTGTCCGATCAATGCCGCTATAATGATTGCACCCATATTCACGAGAAAGGGTGCGCGGTATTGGTTGCGTTGGAAGAGGGAAGGATTTCCAGAGAGCGTTATCAGAATTATGTGAAAATGAACAAAGAGTCTGTTTATCATGAGATGTCATATCTGGAAAAAAGACAGAGGGATAAAAAGTTTGGCAGATTCTGTAAATCAGTGATGAAACATAAACAGGATAAGGGATAGCTCCTGACACCCACTGCAACAGACTTGGAATACTCGCGCTCTGCTGACACTTCTCAAAGAAAATTACGGATTGCTCACTTAATCGTATAACTAAAAAACCAATGCCATTTCAATTAGATCAAATTGTGCCATGGGGGCGATCATTGGATGAATATATTAAGATGTTCTCCCTTACCCGGGATGAGTTAAGATTAAAGATACTATCTTGTGCCGATGGCCCTGCAAGCTTTAATTCAGAGCTGACAAAATATGGGGGAGTCGTCACCTCGGTAGATCCCATATATCAGTTCACAGCTTTTGAGATCAAACAACGTATCGATGAAGCATATGAAGAAGTTTTACAGCAGACACATCAAAACAAGGATGCCTATGTCTGGGAAAATATATCATCTGTCGAAGAGTTGGGAAAAATCCGCATGGCAGCAATGAAAAGATTCCTTTCGGATTTTGAAGCGGGAAAAATGCAAAAAAGATATTTGGCCTACGAACTTCCTGTATTACCCTTTTGTGATAAGGCGTTTGATATTGCTTTATGCTCTCATTTTTTATTTACTTATACTGACCATCTTTCGTTTGATTTTCATTATGAATCGATTAAAGAAATGTCCAGGGTAGCTCAAGAGGTCAGAATATTTCCCGTACTCACTTTGGATGGTTCGGTGTCCAAACATCTCCAGCCAATTATTGATAAACTCTCGGCTCAAAATATTAATGTCTCGATAGAACAAGTGGAATACGAGTTTCAGCTTGGTGGAGATAAGATGTTGAAGATAAATTAAGTTATAATTTATCATGTAGGAGAGATCTTACAAATTCATGTCAGAATGACCATACAATAAGTCCATATAAAAAAGGAAATAAACATGAAATGCGAAAAATGTGATGCGGTTATCAAAGAAGATGAAGTGTACCAATTTAAGGGAAAGGATTTATGTGACGACTGTTATATCGATTTGGTTATGGGGGTTCCACAGGTAGATATTTCGCAATTGCCTCTTGAACTACAGTCCAGATTCAGAAATATAGAGAAGAATTGGAACCGGGATCGTCCTATATATTGTCAGATAAAATTTAAAGAAAAAAACAAAGAGGGTGATTCTTGATCTTATCAGGAATACTCCTTGGCTTTGCTGCGTCGCATTCCTGACGGCTCGGTTTTGTGGTCAGACATACGAAAGGAGATGCCATGAAAATCCTTCGGCATATCGGTTCGCTGGCTTTCGTGCTGGGGCTGTTCACTGCAATATTTGCAGGGATACCTTGGTATGTGATGGTTCAGGACGATCCACTGATACCCTGGTGGCTTAGGATAGCCATATTCTGTCTTTTGGGTGGTATCCTGATGGTTATGCTCACATTGGCTCTCGAACAGAATAAGAGCAAGAGATCAGGGCAGGAATCCTCACTTACTGAATCCCAGCAGCGGGTTTTGCTCCAGAATGTTTCAGAAATACCCGGCCGGAAGATCACTGAAATTTTGGGTTTGGTACAGGGCCATACTGTGTTTGCTATCTGGCTGGGAAAGGATTTATCTGCTATAGTCCGATTGATCCTTGGCGGAGAACTCTCTGAGTACACAGAGATGATGGGAAGCGCTCGTAATATAGCTACGAATCGGATGATCGCCAGTGCAGAGAAGATGGGGGCGAATGCGATAATCAATATTCGCTATATGACTACCAGTGTGGTAGGTAGTGCAGCTGAACTTCTGGTCTACGGCACTGCTGTCAAGCTCAGCGAGTAGATTTTTGCGCGCAAATGATTTTCGTCTTTTGTCCGTTGGGTCGTGGAATGGACCGATCGCTTTGACCAAAGAGGATCAGAAATGAGCATATGGTTTAGCGATATGCTGGGCGGATATACCGGGATTGGCCTGGGCCATGTGCCGATCACCAGGACCACACCGGGGTGCTTTGTGGCTTTCGGAGGATGGCTTCTGCTTTTTCTGCCCGTCATCATGTTTCTTATGTCCTTTTTCAGTTTAAGATAGGGTTTAACCCTCTAACATAAAAACCCGTAACCCTATCAGATCGGAGAGAGCCGTTTTTGTTGAGCAAAATATATTTAGCCCGGTATGGTATAAATCGATAGAGGATTGAGATTATTATAGAAGGAGAATATAAAAACATGGCTAAACATGTCTGTCCTGTATGGGTGGCGTATCTGCTTGCAAATCCTTTAAGGAAGCTCATTCAAAATCCGAAGAAGATGCTCGGCCCTTTTGTCAAAGAGGGTATGATCGTTCTTGACGTCGGATGTGCAATGGGATTCTTCAGCCTGCCACTTGCAGAAATGGTCGGCAAGGGTGGAAGGGTCATATGTGTGGACATCCAAAAGAAAATGCTGAACTCACTCCGAAAGAGGGCTGATAAGGCAGGATTATCCGATAGGATCGAAACGCACCTGGCTGATCAGGACTCCATCGGCCTTACTGATTTAAAGGAAAGGATTGATTTTGCCCTTGCATTTGCAGTAGTGCATGAAGTCAGAAATGCAGGCATGTTTTTCTCGGAGATATACAACGTAATCAAGCCAGGGGGCAGTTTTCTGGTTGCTGAGCCCAGATTGCACGTATCCGAAACCGATGTTGAAAATTCCGTGTTTTTGGCCGAACAACAGGGCTTTAGCGTGCTCAGAAGGTTTCATAATCTCTTCGATTGGGGTGTGCTCCTGGAAAATAGAGAAGGGATCAGATGATTGTAAGGAACCTTTACCTCAGATTGCTTTTCGGTCTTTATTCCATCTTTCTGGGTCTCCTTCTACTGAAATTACATCATGACAAGAATAGAGATAACCGCTGGGGTATCTTGTTCAGGGCATTATCCGTCATGAGGCCCCGGAATAGAACTGAAAGCGATTTCAGTTGGGTCTATATTCTGCTGGGATGGATGTCAATCATTGGAGGGCTGATTGCCATTTTCTACGGTTTTCGATTGACCATGGTCGGGTAAACTGCAGGCTTTTTATCGTGTCTTTTGCGCGTCCTTATTCGGAAGACCCTGCTTTGGCATCCGCATATTCCGGGGTCGTTGTTAAATGCCCTTGTTTATTTTATAATGTCTTTATGGAAACACAAAATGAATTTGTCAGTCATATTCTCGAATTGCTCAAGCCCCTTGGTCCGGTAAGCTCAAAGGCCATGTTTGGCGGAGTCGGCTTCTATCTGAACGACCTGATGTTCGGCCTTGTGATCGAGGATACATTTTATCTGAAGGCAGATGAAATGAACCGGCCGGATTTCGAGTCCAGAGGTCTGAAACCTTTTTCCTCTTACAGGCAGGGCAGCGTGTTTTCCCTTCCCTATTATCAGGTCCCGCTTGCAGCCACGGATAATTCGGAGACATTGTGCCGGTGGGCGGAGAAGGCCTATAATGCATCCGTTCGGTCCGCCCAGACAAAGGATAAGAAAAAAAGGGATCGAAGGGCCTCAGAAAGACATTAAGTCTTTTCTATGGAATTAAGCATTCAGCCGGCCTATGACCTGAGAAGGATCGGGATTCAGCCGTCCTTCGACTATTTGAGATTGACAATCCCCGGATTGATATCGTATTGGGCCTTGAGAGAAAATCCCTGCAAAGATCACGAGTCCCCTGAATATCATGCCGAACCCCGGAATATCATATTGAATATTGAATATTATGGAAAAAGATTATAAATTGATATCCGGATCGATTTTTTGCCAGTAATCTTCAGTTGTCAAATGGGGGGATATACTGAAACCCATTCTATCGAACAGGATAAACAGGGTTCAAATCTTGGTCGGGACCCTCTGTCTGCTTTTGGGGGGCATGGTCTATCTCGTGGCCCGGCCTCCGCATCAGATCTATTTTGTATCCAGGGGGTTTATGCCGATCAGCCTCTACCATTTCCTCCCGAATATCCTCGGCCCTGCAGGAAACAGCCTCCCTTCATTGGTTCATGTTTTTTCATTCATTTTGATCACCGCAGGGATCATGGGCTGCGAGAAAAGAGGCAGCATGATCTGTTGTGTTTCATGGTTTATCCTGGACGCTGCGTTTGAACTGGGGCAAAGATTTCATGCATGGCCCCTGAGGATTATCCCGGATTGGTTCTCAGGTATTCCGTTTTTGGAAAACACCAGAAACTATTTTGCCTGTGGCACATTTGATTCTTTTGACCTGGCTGCAATTGTCATAGGCACACTCATGGCTTTCTGGGTTTTATCAATAACTGTGGAAAGGAGGCAACCTGTATTATGAAAAGGGGTCAGTGGATTCAAGATATTTTATGTTATCTGGCTGTTTTATGCGTTATTGCCCTGGGATTGATAACCATCATCGGCTCGGGCAATAATGTGGCCACTGATAATATAGTGTTGCCAAAGGATTTGCTCGTGTTTTACGGCTGGCCGAGTGGCATTAATAATGCCAATGAGGCTGCAGCACCCATTACTGCAGCAGCCCAGGAATTCGGAAAATATGATTATGTCATCCTGGGAAGCGGCCTGGAGAAGACAAGCCATGTGGCCCATACTGCAACCGTTCAGATCATAGCCCACGAGGATGCAAATGATACGGTTTTCTTCGGTTATATCGACCTGGGCGTCTCCACGGACAACCACACTATAGCAGAAGTCAAGACAAGGGTGGATGAGTGGATCTCAACCGGGGCACAGGGGATATTCCTTGATGATTTCGGTTATGATTTTCTGGTCACCAGGGAAAGGCAGAATGAAGCCGTTTCCTATGTGCATTCAAAAGGTCTTCCGGTGGTCGTAAATGCATGGAACCCGGACCATACCTTCGGCAGTCAGTACGATTCGCTTTACAATCCCAACAGTGTAGCAACTGCTGTAAATTCAACCGATTTCTATCTTTATGAAAGCTATCAGATCAAATCGGGGGCCTATGAGACAAAGGAAAACTGGCAGAGCAAGGTAACCAAGCTCAAAGATTATCAGACTGCATACAATTTCAAGATCCTGTCCGTGACAACGAACGATTCAGACAACATCTATGATGAGGATAAGTTTTTTTATGCATGGTATTCCGCTCTGTTGTATAAATTCGATGCCTTGGGATGGGGGGAATACGATTTTTCCACTAATGGTTCCGCCCCCTTCAGGACCCGGCCGGATGTCGATTTCGGGATATATTTTATGGGGGATGTGAAAGAGGATCAATATCTGGTCTATAGGAGGACGGATAAAGGGCTGATTGTCATCGACACTAACGCGCACGAATATGAATTCAGCCCGACATGATATGCCTTATGATCAATAGTGCCATCTTTGTTGAAACCTATTCCTGTGTATCATGAAGGATTGCTTGACTCAAAGCATGACTTTTTTGGACTTTTTACGAGTCCAACAGAATTGAATCTCAAAGGATGAAATGACGCCGGGAGGCCAATGAGCCCGATTACCCATTTCTTTTTGAGCTGGCTGGTGGCGAACAGTGCAAATATCGATCGGCGGGACAGGGCGCTTGTGACTATTGCCGGTGTGATCCCCGATCTGGATGGTCTGGTGATTATCGCCGATTTTCTGACCCAGAACAGTGAGCGGCCTCTGCAATGGTGGGGGAACTACCATCATGTACTGGCCCATAATATCGGTTTTGCCATTTTAGTCACACTCGGCTGTATCGCAATCGCAAAGCGGCGATTGGTAACACCTTTTCTTGTCTGGATCACTTTTCACATCCACTTGATCGGGGATGTGATCGGTGCGCGCGGTCCGGATGGGAATCAATGGCCGATCCCCTATCTCCTGCCCTTTTCCGATACCTGGCAATGGAGTTGGAGGGGACAGTGGGCGCTAAATGCATGGCCGAATTTTCTTATTACCGGGGCCGCCATCTTTCTGACATTCTTTCTGGCGTGGAAACGGGGTTATTCCCCTATAGAGATCTTTTCAAAAAGTGCAGACAGGGTGTTTGTGGGGACGCTGCATGGCCGTTTTGGAAATCCCGTGTCCTGAAATACTTCAAATCCTGCATGAAGGGTTGACTGTGTTTTTTGTGTGTGATTGATTCAGGACACATGTTGTGCCATTATTATCCGGATTGCCTGTAAATCATATAAACGGAAGGGGAACATATGAAAAGACTCCTGGCAGCAATATTTTTATGCATATTTTTCATTCCGAACCTGGGGGTTGCCGAGAATAAAAATGTGGTTGTCTTTGCCGTGGAACAGGGCAAGCCCGTGTCTGTGAGCCTGGTGGAGAAAGCGGATTATGTGGCCATTGCCGTCACTGTAATCAGCAGGCAGGAGGAGCCTGATGCTGAACTCAAGGAAATCAACCAGGCCAGACGACTCCTTGTTGAAGAAGCCAAAAAGAACGAAAAGATCAGGATCCATCAGGGCCCCATATATATGTCTTCCACCTCGAACTCCAGGACTTCGTTCTCCTATGGTACAACTCAGGTCACCCTTAATATTTTGATCCCCTTGGCAAAAGTCGACTGGGATGTGTTTCAGGCTGCTGCGGAGATCACAGCAATGGTTGAGAAGATCGACCCCCCTGAAAAGGCATCCTATTCTCTGTCTCCCATGAAACTTGCGGTTGAGGACCCGGAAAGATACAGGACAAAGCTCCTGGGGATGATTGACGAAAATATTCATCAGATCAGGGGATTGATCAAAAAGACAGGGAAGATCTTCATGACCGGCATAGAAAAACCCGTTATGGTCCGGGAATTTGACTGCAATCATGTCGAGATATTCCTGGATTACAACCTATCAATCGAGGTTGAAGGTGAATAAACCCTTTAATCCGTGCGATCGGATCAAGAGTTTCCGGTATGCCTTCAAAGGCATTCTGCTTCTGATCAAGTCCCAGCACAATGCATGGATTCACACCCTGGCCACGATTGCTGTTTGTTCCGCCGGGTTTTACTTCGGTTTCACAAGATCGGAATGGTGCTGGATCCTTTTGACAATGATGGCGGTCTGGACAGCGGAGGGTTTCAACACGGCCTTTGAATTCCTGGCGGATGCCGTATCACCCGACTATCACCCCCTGCTGGGAAAGGCCAAGGATGTGGCAGCCGGAGCCGTGCTCATTTCAGCCATGGGCTCCGCAATGATAGGCATATTGATTATTGGTCCTTATGTTTTGAGACTATTCGTGAATTAAAGGCTTTGCCATACATCACTCATGATTTGAGCCACGGATAAAGTCAGTGATCATTGAGGGAAAAAGGATGAATCATTTTTTGAGATGGTCTCAATCAACCCATTGAATCAGGAGGGAAGGATGGTTCTCTTAAACTTTACGCAGGAAGAATTGGACATGTTGCAAAATATCCTCAATAGCTATCTTTCTGATCTACGGATGGAGATCGCGGATACGGACAAAAAGGATTTTCGGGATGAACTGAAGAAGCAGGAGAAATTCCTGACCGATCTTCTGAACCTTCTGGACCAAAAGAGTGGTTAAGATAAAGCCATAGGAGACGACTCACATTGTCAACCGATCCGCCTCCCATTTATGTTGTTTCGGGTGGCACAGGCGCCAGTGCCGAACAATTGGTGCATACGGTGCTGGTACAATTTCCGGACAGCCAGGTGCCTGTGGTTGCGGTGGCCCCTGTGAGGCAGAAAGAGCAGATCGAGGATGTGGTGGCCCTGGCCGCAACCTCCGGAGGCATGATCGTCCACACCCTTGTGGATGCCGGTTTGAGGGAACATCTGATAGGATTATCCCGGGAGAAACATGTGGTGTCCATCGACCTCATGGGGGATTTGTTGACCTGTTTGAGCCGTGTGCTCGGACAGGAACCCATGGGCCGTCCTGGATTGTACCGGCAACTGCACCAGGCCTATTTCGATCGCGTTTCAGCCATCGAATTCACTATGGCCCATGATGACGGTATGAATGCCGAGGATTGGTCCCTGGCTGAGATTATGCTGGTGGGGGTCTCCCGGGTGGGCAAGACACCGCTGAGTGTTTATTTGTCAGTGCTGGGCTGGAAGGTGGCCAATGTGCCTGTGATTTTGGGATTGCCAGTGCCTGCGGGGCTTTTTCAACTGGACCCGCGCCGGGTCATCGGATTGGATATCGGGAGCAACCGTCTGCTGATACATCGTCAGCGGAGATTAAGCCGTATCGGCGTCAGAGAGCCTTCGGACTACATAGTGCCTGCCAAAATAGAAGAGGAGTTGGGATCTGCACGACGGGTGTTTCAACAGGGGGGCTTTTCAGTGATCGATGTCACGGATAAGCCGATTGAAGCCAGTGCCAATGAGGTGATCGAGCTGATTACCCAAAAGCTCAAGTCAGAATCCCGGAAATAAAGGAAAGGAAAAGATGCTAAACAGCACTCAGACAAAATCGATAATCGCGTTGATCCTTCTGGGAATCATTGACGCGGTGATACCTCTGCCGGTTATCGGAATCATCCTGATTTTCGTTATTATTATGAGACCCCCATGGTTCAGGGATATGGTGAATGAGATTTATCGATAGGATATGATCCATAAAAATCTGATCAAAATCCCCCTTTTTTCCGTTAAAATAGATAGAGATTTTTTTAAGGAGATTTCTGTGCATTTGATGTTTAAAAGAACAATTCATGACATCCATCTTTTGTATTTGGTGTAGGTGATATCTTCCGTCCTGACACTGAGGTTTCTTTCATCTAACCCAAAAAATTACTTTAGATGGATTGTTTTATGATGATAAAGGAATGCAAGGCATGAAACCAGAGAGGAAAAGGGCCCATTTATTTTTGGTCTTGTCCCTGGTCCTGTGGATAGCGGGTTGCGGGGGGCATGTGATCATGTCTCCTGGTGTGCCCACAAGGCTTTCAAAGGCAAAACTGGCCCGGATGGGTTATTCCATTCAAATCGGGGCCTTCTCCAATCTGGACAATGCCATCCGGCTTACCAAATCCTTGGAGAGTAAAGGATTGCGCGCCTATTATTTTGTGCACAAAAGCGGGCTTTATAAGGTCCGCTTCGGTGATTTCCCCACCAGGGATGCTGCCAGGAAAAATGCCGAAAGGATCAGGGCATCGGGTGTCATTGATGGGTATTACATTGTCTCGCCTGAGAGTTATACGTTTGCAAAAAGGAGAAGCAGCGGAAAAAGGCATCTCAGGGATGAGATTGTTGAGACCGCAGAGAGTTTTATCGGCCTGCCCTACCGATGGGGCGGGTCTTCCCCTGAGAAGGGTTTTGACTGCAGTGGGCTGGCAATGGCGGTTTACCATCTGAATGGCCTCAAATTGCCCCGCTCCTCCAGGGCCCAATTCAAGGCCGGTACCCCTATCAAAAAGAACCGGCTCATGAAGGGAGACCTGGTCTTCTTTTCCTCGCCGAAAAGTAAACGGATTTCCCATGTGGGGATATATCAGGGAAGGAATAAATTCATCCACGCCCCTGGAACTGGTCAAACCATCCGGGTGGATTCCCTCAAAAGCAAATATTTTGCCATCAGGTATGCCGGCGGCAGGACCTATTTGAGATAGATCTTTTTTCGATACCTTTGAATCAATTGTTATCTCCAGTGTCATGTCAACGATACTCTGTCATTTCGAGGGACCGAAGAAGATTCCTCCGGTTTATTTAAAAAATCAGCAAGAATGGTATAAGATACTTATGGCTTGATTTGAAAATCTTTTATAAAGGGATAACAGGGATTGGCCATGAGATATTCACAGGCAAAACAGGGACGTATTTTTATCCTCCGCCTCGAGGATGGGGATGTGGTGCATGAGGTACTGGAAAAATTTGCTCAGGAGCATTCGGTCAAGGCCGCAGCCCTAATTATCATTGGCGGGGCTGACAAGGGGAGCAGACTTGTGGTTGGGCCCCGGGAGGGACGGAGCACCCCTGTTGTTCCGATGGAGCGAGTCCTCGAGAATGTACATGAAGTTGCCGGTACCGGAACTATATTCCCGGATGAGACAGGGCATCCGGTGCTCCATATGCACATGGCATGCGGAAGGGAATCCGCCACTGTGACAGGATGTGTTAGAAGGGGTGTAAAGGTATGGCATGTCATGGAGGTCGTCCTGATCGAACTGATTGATACCGGCGCAGCGCGTGTCCTTGACGATGAAACCGGATTTAAGCTGTTAAGGCCTTGAGGATTCATTCTCTCCAATCCCCATCATATTAAAGCCAAAACTCCAATTTTCGGCTTTTTCATCTGAAAATCTCCTTTGGGGATTTTTATACACCCTTGTGAGCCTTAGGCTCATGGATGTTCCATCTGAAAATTATCTCTGGGTGTTTTCATGCTCTTTTGTGAATCGAGAGCCTCATGAATGTTTCATATTTTCATTCCGATAAGAAAATAGAGTTGTCATGATTCTATCAGTGCCATAGAATTTTGCTTGAATTTTTAAATACATTATTTTACATATAGTAAAGGCCTAAAATAAATTGTCGTTGCGAGGGCGCGTTGTTTGTCATTGCGAGGGCGCCTTTTTGTCATTGCGAGGTCGCAGCCCGAAGCAATCTCATATTGCAGTGGCATTTCATGAAATGACATCGGGAGAGATTGCCGAGTCGGCCTTCGGTCTTTTCGCAATTACATTATGCAGCGTTTCTTCATGGCTCGCAATGACATTGATAGGATTTAGACAGAATTTATAAAAATATGTCATCATTATTACCAAATAAGGCACATAGTATTATTCCTTAAAAAATTTGGATAAGAGGGGGGAGTATCATGGATGAAAGCAAATGCCCGAATTGTGGATATCCGAAGGATTTGTCCAGCCCTGAGTGTCTGAAATGCGGGATCATATTCTCAAAGTTTCATTCTTCGGAAGATCGCATGAATCGCGTAAGGGAAAATCTGCAGAGCCATGAAATCGAATACAAGATTTTAGGCGACGATTTACAGATTGTGGAGATCGGTCTTGATCCGGGTGAAACCGTTATTGCAGAAGCAGGTGCCATGAACTACATGGAGAGCGGGATCAGTTTCGAGGCAAAGATGGGTGACGGCTCCAATCCTGACCAGGGGGTGATGGGTAAGCTGATGAGCATGGGCAAACGGGCCCTTACAGGGGAGTCCCTTTTTATGACCCATTTTACAAACACAGGCTCAGGAAAGAGCTCTGTGGCCTTTGCAGCCCCCTATCCGGGAAAGATTCTGCCCCTGAATATGGCCGAGGTGGGGGGAGAGCTCATCTGCCAGAAGGATGCCTTCCTGTGCGCGGCCCTTGGCACGGAGGTGAGTATTGCCTTTACAAAGCGTCTGGGGGTCGGTTTCTTCGGGGGGGAAGGATTCATCCTGCAGCGACTTCGCGGTTCAGGTATGGCCTTCGTGCATGCCGGAGGAGCGCTAATAAAGAAGGAACTACAGGGTGAAACGATCCGCGTGGATACCGGCTGTCTGGTGGCTTTCACCACAGGCGTCCAGTATGATATCCAGCTTGCCGGGAATCTGAAATCCATGGTCTTCGGCGGAGAAGGGCTTTTCCTTGCGACCCTGAGCGGTACGGGCACCGTGTACCTTCAGAGTCTGCCCTTCTCCAGGATGGCGGACAGGATTTTAAAGCATGCCCCTGCAGCCGGAGGGAACCGGAAAGGGGAGGGTTCTGTTCTGGGAGCCATCGGAAACGTGATCGGCGGTTTGACTGATTAATGGATTCCCATGGACCGGATCATAGGCTTTATGTCTCCTATATATTCTATTGCTTGCAATAAAAGCCGGAATGTGATATAAATAATATTATAAGTTTAAATATATTTCCTGTTATGCTCGCATCAGATTAGCCATACATATCCTACTATTACAGTCATTCCTTATCATACTGAAAAGATTAATAATATAATTGCCGGAGTCTTTTGCCAATTTAACTATCATTTATATTCTCATTAACCATGGGTTAAGGAGTTTCGGTTATGAAACACGGCCCGTTTGGTTTTAATAAGTACTTGATTGTATTGATTTTTATATTTAGCTTTCCTGTAATCTTTCCCAAGGTTTATGCCCAGATATCTCTTAACAACATCATCGAACAAGATTATTCTTATACTTATAACTGGCCCGGCTCCATTTGGGATCTTGATTTCACAAGATGGTTCATGCCTTCAAGCTATTCCCCTGTATCCAATAATTATAATCTTATAAATTCATTCAACATTTATTCAAATCCTTTTGGCCATAGCAATCCTTATCTCTATTCAAATCTGTTTTCAGCTCACTCCGGGTTGTATCCCTTTTGCAGTGCTTATGTGTGTCCGGAAATAAGCTATCATATTAATATGCCATATACTATGATTAATCCTGTTATTTCCGTGTCTCCTCCCCAATCGGATACTGAAGAGATCGAGAATGAATCCTCTGATACTCAAACAGGCGAAGACACGGATAATAATGTGGATGATAGTCCGGAGAATAGTACGGACAATTTACAAATGCATTGTTGCGGTGACTCGAGTTATGGAAAATGTGAATCGGATGCAGATTGTTTGCGTGACGGATGCAATGGGGAAATATGTCGGGGGATTAATAATACACCACGTTTTACTCTATGTTATTACAAAGAATGCTTTTCCTATTGTGGAGAATGTAAATGCATAGAGGGTCGATGTCAATGGACAGCTCACCCGAAATATTCTGATTTTAGAAAACATTGAGCCGATTTCAATCCCTGATTTTTATCTGATTCAAGTATTCTTTATTGACCTGAAATCCCTTGCACACAAAATATTTCGGGGCAGACAAGCCGTGTTTCAGGCGGCGTATTTGGAACTTTATGTTTCAAAAATGCTCTTTGAAAACTTTTTTAGTTTTTAAAAAGTTTGTATTTTTAGCCTGTTGTTGTCTTCACTTGTATTGGATCTTGATTTTTGGAGTGGATGCTTTTATATGGCCATCTCTCTTCAGGTCCTTTTGACGTGTTGAGTCCCTTATACCTTTTTATCGTATGTGACAACCCCTTTCCAAAACCGATCATCGGGTTTTTTTTGCTCTCCTGTGCGTCATTTCTTTTTCAATGCTTTTAGGGCAGAATCATTCCGAATCAATGACAACCCAAAGGAATCCTTTTTCCGGTCGTCAGACAAAGATACGCTTCTCAAATTGTGTGAATAGCCCTTTATTCCGAGCCACCCATTTATCCTGATAATCAAAAATTAGCTCTGATCACGAGTATATTTGCCTTTATTCATCCTAAAAAAAAGGAGGAGAAATATGCTTATTGATCTTTGCAAAAATCAGAGGGCAGCCATATTCATCCCTCCGGGAACAAAAAGGGGGATTGCATAATGGATTCCGGACGCCCTTCTGAATGGTCATTATCTCTGAAGATCAGAATGAAAGGGGGACCCATGTTTAAAGTAAAAAAATATTTGATGATCATATTATTGATATGTACCCTGGTTTTTATCCTTGGCCTGATCTTTCCTGAAAATATTCACTCGCAATACTGGGTTGCCATGCCACCCTACAATATCCTGTGGCCACTCTGGTCACCGGCCTTGTCCCCTATTGATCCGGTCACCGGCCTGACCACGCCTCTGGTGACTTCTATCACCAGGAATACAGTGCTCCCGGTTCAGCCGGGATTGGTTTGGGATCCTTCGTATATTATAGGATCGGATCCGGGACAGGTGCCATATCTTCTTTATAATACACCCGCGGATTTCGGGTTCGGGCTTTTATACTATCACGATATTTATGGTCTGAATCCCTGGCCTCCCAATTATCTGCTCGATCCCATTACCCAGGAACCACGTCCCCTGGCCTTACCCCTGGCCTGGTCGCTTCTGTCACCATACGCCCTGGGTGAATTCGAGTATTACGTGCCTATAGCCAATCTTTTCTATGCCACGACATTCGGCCTTACCGGGCAGGCGTTTTTAGACCTGTTGTGGCCCTGGGATATTTGGGGTCCAACCACACGCACCGGTGTACCGCTGACCCCCATCATCTTATGACTTGTATGACTTGATTGATGATTGCCGGTGTATTTATCAACAGATCCCTTTTACAGAAATAAAAATAGCAGAAGGGAGAAAATATGATGGATAGAAAGGTATGTCATGTATTATTAATAATGATCTTTGTCATTCTTGTGGGCATGATGTTTGTCCCTCATGCCCGGGCAGACAATTGGGTGGCCTTACCCCCTTACAATGTATTGTGGCCGTTGTGGTCTCCCGCACTTTCCCCTGTTGATCCCCTGACTGGGATAGCCACCCCTCTGGTGACAGCCCTGACCAGAAACACTCTGCTCCCGGTCCAGCCGGCCCTTATATGGGACCCCGCTTCGCCCGAGGCAAACAATGCCCCGTTGCCATGGCTGGCCTATAATACTCCTGCCGCCTTTGGCAGCGGTCTTTTGATCTGGGACCAATTCTATGGCCTCAGGCAGTTTCCGCCCGATTATATGCTGGACCCTTTCACATCAGCGCCCCTTCCCATTCCTCTGCCCCTATCCTATTGGCTCCTGAAACCGATAGAGAATGATCACATATGGGCTTACGAGTTACAGTTAGGCAATGTGGTGTATGCGGCTGCATTCGGGTTATCACCCCTGAGCCTTCTTTCTGCCCAGCAGCTTTGGGGTATTCCTGCTCTGGCTCTGCCGGTTTTGTAACCCGGTTCAGGATTTGTTCGGTCATCAATAAAAGGAGAAGGAGGGAATGATGCGAAAAAAATATTTGTTTTTGATTGTTATTTTATTGATAGCCTTGTCATTGGCAGGTATGGACTTGACGGCACAGGACTGGGCAGCTATGCCTCCCTATAATCTGCTCTGGCCGTTGTGGTCACCGGTTTATTCTCCGCCCGATCCTGTGACGGGTCTTCCGACACCCTTGTTAAGCCAGGTTACCCGTAACACATTGCTGCCGATTCAGCCGATCTATCTATATAATCCTTATGGCTATGAGTTTCCCATGGGCTTTATCCAACCATGGCTTCTTTATAATAGCCCCACAGGAGTGGTCTTCTTTGATACCATGTTCGGCATAAATCCCTTCCCGCCACCTGAATTTTTGGATCCGATCACAGGTGCACCCGCTCCGCTCGCATTGCCGCTGAACTATTCTGCACTGGCCATACCGTCGCTTGGACTTGCGTTGTATCTTTTTGAATTGAGTAATGCAAGCTATCAGATCGCCTATGGAATCGATATGGGTATCAATCCGGCCACACTCCTGACCTATTATGATGTCTATGGTGTTCCGGATGTTCTGGTCTCGACTTCATGGTGATCGAATCATGACATATTAGTGGCATCGCTTGCATTCAGATCGATTTGATGCCAATGGGGAGTCTGTCAAGGCTTTTGATCAGATCCATGGTTGGTTTGTTATCATCTATAGTAAACGCAACAAGTAAGAGGCCATTGCGCGATGGCGTTTGCCCGCAGCAATCTCAAAAACAGGTTGCCTCGCTTCCCCCAACGATTCGCTCTGGGCTTTGGCTCACCGCAATGACTTACCATCATGTCAAGTTATTTATGGCGGTTACTATAAGATGTCAAAAAGAGATTATATAGTCAGTGAGGTGAGCTATGTATAGAGGGAAAAAATGTCTCAATCCATCTTATATATCATTATTTTTGACCCTGATTTTGTTTATCAGCCTGGGTTTTATGATATTAACTTCCGCCCAGGCGCAATATTGGGCAGCCATACCACCCTATAATGTGCTCTGGCCTCTTTTTTCTCCGGTATTGTCACCCTTGGATCCTTTCACAGGTCTGCCCACACCTCTGGTCACATCTTTGAGTAATAGTACGATACTGCCGGTACAGCCGGCCCTGGTCTTTGACCCCTGTCAGCCCAATGTGGCAGGTATGGGTTTTTTGGTGTACAACATACCCCCTGCTTTGGGTGCCGGATTAGCCTACTGGGACCCTTATTACGGAATCAATCCCTGGCCCCCTGGCTATATGCTGGATCCCATTACTGGCGCCCCGGCTCCGATTGCCCTACCGGTAGGCTATTCATTTTTGACTCCCGGGAGTTTGATCGATCTAAAGGCCTTTGAGTGGTTTGTCCCATTGGGCAATACGATCTTCTCTTTGGAATATGGGGTGCCCTATGCCAGCCTGCTGACCGCCGCAGATATCTGGGGACATCTGATCACCCCGCTGGCTGCTTTAACCGCACCCATATTCTGACATGACTAATGGAGGGATGACATTATGTTTGATAAGAAATATTTGATTTCAATCATCGTTTTTTCGGTCATGATGGTCCTGATTGTTGCCCCCGCTGTCCGGGCGCAATGGGCCCTTGGGCTCACCCTGGCCCAGCGCGAAACCTGGATAGCCATGCCACCATACAATATCATGTGGCCCCTTTGGTCTCCCACCCTATCCCCTCCGGATCCGGTGACCGGTCTGCCCACACCCTTGATCAGCGAGCTGGCAAGGAATACGATACTTCCGGTACAGCCTGTGATGGGTTATTGTCCGACTTCTTATGAATGGGCGATGGGTGTGCCAATACCCTGGCTTTTTTATAATGGACCCACAGGTGTGGTCTTCTTTGATGCGCTTTATGGCCTGAATCCCTGGCCTCCGCCCGGTTTTATCGATCCCATCACCGGGGCACCTATACCCATTACCCTGCCGGCGAATTATACCATTGCCGCATTGCCCGATCTGAAAGAGAGTCAGTTTCTTATAGAAACGGCAAATCTGAGTTATCTGTTGGGTTATGGAATCAACTTGGGTGTAAGCTCAGGTTCATTATTGAATTTTGCTGAGCTATGGGGCATCCCTGTGATTTTTGCCGGAGGGGTCCCCTTTTAGCTGAAGACCCTTTCAAGGAATCATGTTCTGAAGGGAATCAGAATGAAATAACTCAATCCACAGGACAAAAAAATCGGGAGGGAAAAATATATGTTCAGAGTAAGAAAATCCTTATTTATATTATTAATTATTTTTATTCTTATGATCTTCGGAGGCATTTTCATGCCTTCGGGATCAGGTGCGCAATACTGGGAGATCCTGCCACCCTATAATGTGCTTTGGCCCCTCTACTCCCCGGTCCTTTCACCGATCAATCCGTTGACCGGTTTGGCTGCCCCTCTGGTCACCGAACTGACTGCCAATACCATACTCCCGATACAACCGGGTATAGCCTGGGATCCATCTCAGGATATGTACTGGCTCCTTTACAATACGCCAGCTCCCTTTGTGGGAGGATTATTATGGTATGATTGGCGGTACGGCCTGAATCCCTGGCCTCCGAATTATCTGATGGATCCTCTTACAGGCGCCCCAATTCCGATTACCTATGCCATTCTCGACCCTACACTATTGCCACCCCCGGAAGCTGAACACTTCGAGTGGTATATACCCTCGGCTAATGCCACATGGGCGGTGAGCTTTGGTCTCACAGGACAGCCCTATCTTGATCTGTTGACACCGGCTCAGCTATTTGGCCTGCCACCCATTTTGCCTTATTAGTCAACAGGGTAGAAAGAAAAGTTTGGGAGGTGATGATCGGAAAAGAAATCCAAATCACGCGATCATAAAAAATACTCAATCTCCTTTAAGGATGTTCGTTCATAACATAGATGTTGATATGGGCATTCTTTCTATCCTATAGCAATAGTACATTTATATTTAAACCCTTTAATGAATTGAATAAAGGAGGGGATAAAGATGGAGGCAATAAAAGCTAAAAAAATGATAGTCTTAATTTTTCTGTTCTGTCTTCTCATAATATGTTATTCATCAATCGGAAAGGCCCAAAACTGGGTAGCCTTGCCACCATTCAATACCCTATGGCCTTTGTGGTCACCTGCGCTATCCCCTGTTGATCCGATAACAGGTTTGCCGACTCCAATTGTGAGTGATTTATCGCCAGGTACTGTGTTGCCATTAGAGCCTGGGCTCACGTGGGATCCGGCATTTAATTATCCTTACCTTCTCTTTAATAGCCCTGAAGGCCTTGTATATTTCAATATCTTGGGCGGAATCAAGGGTGGCATTCTACCATGGCCACCCAGTTATTTGCAGACGACATTTAGTGAAGCAGGGAATCTATGGACCCTCCCTCCCGTTCCTATAACACTCCCTGCAGGGTATGCAGGATTGCCTCCTACGCCGGCGCTATGGCTTGCCCAATGGATCCCCGCAGCATTCGCCAATTATTTTTATAATTTCCCGCCCCCTGGTTACAGTAGTTACTATTGGAGTTATGGCGATGCGATGGATATTAATCCATCATTGACCAATTTTATTCTATCTACAATCCCAGTATATTTGTCTGCTGCTGATATTCTCGGCTATCCACTTGATTTTGGATTCACAACCTTATCTGAGGTGTTATGGTGAGGGTCAGTATAGGATTGTTTTTTTGAGGGATGAATCTAATTTTTAGATAAGGCATACTCACCAAAAGGTGATTTTGTTCATAAAAGATTTTTAAGGAGATCAAGGTTATGGTACAGAAGAGAAATTTATTAAATAAAAACCTTTCTACCAAGAAAAAGGTATTAAAAAAGAGTTCAGTGGAATTTACGTTTTTTGCACCTGATGCAAGAGATGTATATCTTATTGGTGAATTCAATGATTGGGATATTCATTCGCTGCCTATGAAGAAAGAAAATGAGAAGGATTGGAAAGCTACAATCGAATTAATTCCTGGTCGCTATGAATACAAGTATTTTGTAGATGGCTCTTGGGTGGGAGATGTTCCGGGTGTAGAAAAGATCCCCAATGCCTTTGGTACTCAAAATTTGGTCATTTATGTTGAATAGACAAAATTAATCAAAATGCCCTTATACCTTAAATCATGGATATGGTTTCTTGGATTGAGATAAAAGGGAGTGTATTGATCACTTGGAGTGCTATATACCTTTGGGTAATACAACCCGTGCGGCGAGCTCTGGCATCACAGGACAGCCAAATCTTGATTTGTTGACACCGGCTCAACTCTTTGACCGGTCACCCATATTACCTTACTGAGATGGGTTGATAGGTGTAAATGTGCCGTGTATTTCTTTTAAACGGTATACCGGGTGTTTTCTCCCGGATTGGTCAGATCAAGTCATTTAGTGATTAAACGCTTTTTCAAGGCCATCTCCACTTCAGAATGACTCGTATCGAACAAAATCTTTGATCTGTCTGCGAAATGCCCTTGGCAAAAGGTTTACATCCTTTTTTAGGCTTCCTATGGCAATGAGCATGGGGATGAGCATCTGCTCGGGGACATGGAACTCTTTCTTGATGCATGCTTCGTCAAATCCATCCATGGGATGGGTTTCCAGCCCCATGCCCTTTGCCGCGATCATGAGATTCATGCCAAACAGGGCGGCATTTTTGACCGCAAAAAGGTTTCTTTTCATGCTGTTTTTGGGACCGTAAAGCATTTGAATCATGTTTTGATAGGTCTCCCGCATTTCGGGTTTCATATATCCGAGTTCCTGCCAGCTATCCAGCACCTTTTCCCTGTTTTCCTCAACAGCATCGGGATCGGCAATGATAATCAATACTGCGGACGCCTCCTCCACCTTGGGTTGGTTCATGGCGCATTGCCTCAAGGACTTCTTTCTTTCAGGATCTCTTACCACAATGACCTGCCACGGCTGGAGGTTAAAAGAAGAGGGAGCAAGGTTGGATAGCTCGAGAAGTTCTTCGATTGTATCAACAGAGAGATCCTGTCCTGGTTCAAAAAAATTGATGGACCGCCTTTCTTTGATACCCTGTATGATATCCATGATGCCGCCTCCTGAGTTTGATTGTTATTTAATATAGGGAAATCCCCTTCTCAAGGACTTTTGTTGACCCGGTCATTCCCTGCAGCTTGTTGCAGGTTTGTTCATTATGATTCCCCGCCAAAAGGCCTCTTTATCCTAGCCTTTCTGCGATTTCCTTCAGCACCTTTCCGGCATTTTCTCTGAAAAGGACTGTGGCAATATGATCCCAATGGGTCTCCGTGCGGTTGATAAAAACCAGGTCAGCCCCTGCTCTGTGGGCTGCAGGCGGGATGGATGCCGCTGGCTCCA
Source organism: bacterium (assembly GCA_049472295.1). Taxonomy (GTDB): domain Bacteria; phylum SZUA-182; class SZUA-182; order DTGQ01; family JAFGSM01; genus JBLIRM01. The sequence continues at coordinate 27,007 of JBLIRM010000015.1, forward strand.
CCTGGAGGGAGGATCCTATCATGAAAAAAAGGTCGGATCTCTCGGCAGCAGCAAAGGCTTTTCTCATCTCTTCCTCAGGCATGGCCTGGCCGAAAGATATGGTGGCAGGTTTGATATAGCCGTGACAGGCATCACATGCCGGGTCCATCTCCCCGCTGTCAAGTCTTGTATGGATATCTTCAATGGGCCATGACTTTCCGCACTTTATACAGACAGCTCTCCGGTTTGTGCCGTGAATCTCGATGACAATCTCAGGGGATGTGCCTGCATCCTGATGAAGGCCGTCGATATTTTGCGTGATCAGGCATTTGAGCTTCCCAAGCTTTTCCATCTCCGCAAGTGCGATATGGGCATTGTTGGGCATTGCCCCTTGAAACTCGCGAAACAATTCCCTTTTCATCTGCCAGTACTCAACCCTTGCCTCGTGACTGGAGATAAATTCCTGATAGGTCACGATCCTGTAACGATCCCATACACCTCCCGGGCTTCTGAAATCCGATATGCCGGATTCAGTGGATATGCCTGCACCGGTAAAGGCACTGACCCGTTCGGCCTGTTTCAATAGATCCATCACCCGTTGGATGCGATTGTCAAATGTCTCCATAGGTTTATTCTGCAAAAGGTTTGATTCGGATTAAATCAGGATGTGTAAATTGATATTGGAGTAAGGTATGAAAGACCTATATCGTCCAATTTATATTATTTATATCTCCAAAGCAATAACTACTTTCATTATTTAACACTTGAACGCGGTTTTTCAAACCCTGTAATCTCTTGATACGTCGGCAGTTTTCACATGTTTGGAAAGAGAGATCGGTCTGAGTGAAATTTATCCATGACTTTCAAATTTTCTTCAAAGGCATGCTCATCTTCCGGAAATATCAAACATCATGGTTTCGCAAAAATCATCCGGGAGGGCATCCGTGCATTTAAGGAGGTGGTCCATTCTGAAAAAATAGACAGGAATCCGTATCTTTTTAATGGCCAAATATCTTAATTATTAATGATTGTCTAAAGAGACAAACAACATTTAACGGGGGGATAAAATGAAAAGGTTTGGCCAGATTTTGGTTATTTTTCTGGTTGTTTTATGTCTTTTTTCTATGTTTCCAACCGGTTGTAAAGCAGAATCACCATATTCGAAATCCTTTCAAAATTATAATCAACATTTCGGATCGGGTTTCTCTTTTTTCTCGAATTTTTCATTCAATAACTTCTTTAATTACAATTATTCAAACTCCTTTACATGTTCCGGATTATGGGGAGGGGCCTCTTCAGGATATAATGCCTGGAACCTTCCAAAGGCCTTGAATTATTCTTATTCCTATTTCCCTAGCTATTCAATGGGTGGCGGATTTG
>JBLIRM010000150.1:0-8229 GCA_049472295.1 bacterium
GTGATAACTCAGATTGTGGATAGTGCCGTAACTGTGGATAAGTCATAAGAGGAGTTCCTTCATTTGGTTGCTCCTTCAGACTTCTTCACAGTTCCTTGGAAAACCCCTTCGGGGTTTCCCACACTCACCACAATCACAACGACTACGAGGCTATATTTTATGAATTTACAATTTTAGTATTATAGAAATATTAAAATTCAGGTAAGCTTAAGAATCCCATTTTCCTGTCTTGACAATGGGGGAAAGTATACAATGACTTACCATTATGTCAAGTTATTTAAGGCGTTTACTATTATATATTAAGGAATAAAATGAACGGGTTGGGCTCAGAATGACGATTATTTTTATATATTTATAAGTATATCGAGATTTGCTCACTGTTTAACCAATGATTTTAAAATGAGGAATTAAAAAGTCAAATGTCCAATGATGAAGCTTTCAGTCAAAGTAAGAAACGAGTCAATGTGGAGATCCGACAGATGGAGATCGATGATCTGCCGCAGGTCTTCCACCTTGGAGAAAAACTCTTCACCTCTGAGGATGCCCCCAACCTTTACCGGACCTGGGACGAATATGAGGTGACCGGACTTTTTCATAATGAAACCGAACTCTGCCTTGTGGCGGAAGCGAACAGGAAGATTATCGGTTTTGCCATGGGCACCACCATTACCAAGCCCAGGTCTGCATGGAAATATGGCCATCTTGTCTGGCTGGGTGTTGCTGAGGCATTCCAGAGATCCGGTGTGGCCGAAAGGCTGTTCAATAATTTTCTGGATCTTATGCTCGAAGAGGGTGTCCGTATCCTTATGGTGGACTCGGAGGCGGATAACACCTCTGCATTGGTCTTTTTTCGTAAGATGGGGTTCGATAAATCCGAGGAGCACGTTTACATGAGTTTGAATCTGGATGATCAGCTCAAGATATTCAAAAAGAAGCATGCCGATGGCCGGGAATAGGTCAGAAAGCAAGAGAAGAAATTGACAGATACCAATATCCTGAGTCCCGAACGTATAAAGAAACTTCTTGCCAGGATGATCGATATCTACAGCCCCTCCGGAAAAGAGGAGGAGATCCTCGAATACCTTTATGGCTATCTCAAACGACATGGTCTCCCGGTCCGGAAGCAAGAGGTGGACGAAGGCCGTTACAATCTGGTGGTCGCCCCGGAGGGTGAAGTCCAGTTGAGCCTGATCGGTCACCTTGATACGGTGATTGCCTATGACCTGGATCATTATGGATTTAATGAGGATGGTGATCTGGTCTCGGGACTTGGTGCAGCGGATATGAAGGGCGGATGTGCGGCCATGATCGAGGCATTTATTGCCCTGTGGAAACGCAATGGGACCCCGCCTCCGGTGGCTCTTGCCCTGGTTGTGGGAGAGGAAGAGGAGGGGGATGGGGCACGGGTACTCACAGAGAGTGATCTCTGGTTTGACTGGGCGGTCATCGGAGAACCTACTGGCCTTACGCCATGTTTGAGTCATTACGGGTATCTGGAGATACAGATGGCCACCAAGGGAAAGCGCATCCATGCATCACTGGCGAATCAGGGGCAGAATCCCATTAAGGCTATGCTCACGCTGATCATGCAGATTGCCAGATATATTGAAAATGAACAGCCCAAACTGGTATATAATATTCGCGACCTGTTTACTTCACAGGCCGGTTTTTTTGTGCCCGAGCATTGTGAGGCATGGGTGGATATGCATATGCCGCCGGAGTCCCCTATCGGGGAGATCGTTGCAGAGATCGAGGAGATATTTGAGAAGGAACGGAAGACCAATCCCAAGCTCGAAGGTATGGTGCGTTTTCATACCATCGATGCCGGGTATGAGCTTCCTGAAAAAGGTGCCATATTGGAGAACCTGAAGGAGATTTACCAAAAATGCTCTATCCCGTGGAAGCCCGGATCCTTTATCAGCCATTCGGATGCCAATCGTCTCTGGGCTTCGGGGATTCGTCCGATTTTGCTGGGACCCGGGGAACTTGAAAAGGCCCATTCTCCGGAGGAGTCCATTTTTTTTAAGGACGTGGTCAGGGCCGCAGAGATTTATTTCGCCATAGCGCATTCAATGGGGGAATTGGTACGGTGAATATATCGGGTATCGACTGGTTGATTATTTGTCTCTATTTTGCCTTTGCCCTTGGCATAGGAATCTATTTTTCCAAGAGGGCGGGCCGGAACATCACCGAATACATGGTTGCCGGAAGGCGCCTGCCATGGTGGCTGGCCGGCACCTCGATGGTTGCCACCACATTTGCTGCGGATACGCCTCTGGCGGTGACCGAGCTTGTTTATAAGCATGGCGTAGCCGGTAACTGGCTGTGGTGGAATTTTGTGTTTTCCGGTATCCTCACGGTTTTTTTCTTCGCCCGTCTATGGCGGCGGGTTGGTGTGCTCACGGATGTGGAATTCACGGAGATCCGATACGGAGGGAAGCCTGCCGCATTCCTCCGGGGATTTCGTGCCCTTTATCTGGGTATCATAATCAATGCGGTCATTATGGGCTGGGTGATATCTGCCATGGGCACCATTGTGGAAGTGGCCCTGGGGATTGACAGATGGATAGCCATCATTGTATGCCTGATAATTACTGTTATCTATTCCAGTCTTTCCGGGCTCTGGGGTGTGGTGATCACCGATTTTTTCCAGTTTACTCTGGCCATGACCGGTTCCATCCTGCTCGCCATTTTCGGCATACGGGCTGTGGGGGGCATCTCCGGCCTAAAGGCCAGAATGCTTATGCAGGCAGGTTCCCAGAAGGCTGTCAATTCCTTTCTTTCCTTTGCACCCCAGGTGGGATCAAAGTGGATGCCGGGCATCCTGTTTTTTGCTTACATCGGGGTCCAATGGTGGGCATCATGGTATCCCGGGGCGGAACCGGGCGGGGGAGGCTATGTGGCCCAGCGCATGTTCAGTGCAAAGGATGAAAAGCACTCCCTTTTGGCCACCCTGTGGTTCAATATCGCCCATTATGGCTTAAGGCCCTGGCCCTGGATATTGACCGCTCTGGTGGCCTGGGTGGTTTTTCCCGGATTGAAAAATCCCGGGGAGGGGTATGTCATGATGATGGTCACATATCTGCCTCCCGGCATCCTGGGTTTAATGTTTGCTGCCATGGCTGCGGCCTTCATGTCCACCATTTCCACCCAGCTCAACTGGGGCTGCTCATATGTGGTGAATGATTTTTACATGCGTTTTCTTGTACCCGATGCCTCGGATTCACATTATGTCACTGTCTCCAGGATCGTGACCGTGATACTCATGATCATTGGTGGTGTGATCGGCTTGATCATGCAGCGGATCACAGGGGGATGGGAATTCCTTCTTTGTATCGGTGCGGGCACAGGCCTGGTGCTGATACTTCGGTGGTTCTGGTGGCGCATCAACGCCTGGTCCGAGATCTCTTCAATGGCTGTGGCATTGGTCGTTTCACTTGTCCTGACTATCCTTCAAAAATATGGTCTAGTGGCCTTTCCTGAAAATACGGCCTTTGCTTATACCCTCATTATTACCGTGGCATTGACCACAGCAGCCTGGTTTGTTGTGACCCTGCTCACCCCGCCGGAGAGTCAATCCGTGCTCGAGGCGTTTTATAAGAGGGCAAGACCGGCAGGACCCGGTTGGAATCCCGTCAAGGAAAGGCTTAAAGATACGGTTCGAATTACCGATGATCTCTTATTCTCCTTTTTCGACTGGCTTGTGGGATGTGCGCTGATTTATGCCATGCTTTTCGGGATCGGTAAGATCATTTTAAAGGATTTTACTCCTGGGATTGCAATTGTCCTGGCGGGGGCTTCCGCCGGGGCCTTGATCTATTGGGACCTGTCGCGCCGGGGTTGGGAAAGTCTCTCCGATTGACTTCGATAAGGCATTTATCTATACTCGAAGCATATCAAGGATCGTTTGTTATTGCGGTGAGCCGAAGCACTAAGTGAAGTCTGAACTGGAACCCCGAGTGCAACGAGGGGGAAGAGAAGCAATCTCTTTTTTGAGATTGCCGCGTCGCCTTCGGCTCCTCTATGACAATAGGGAAATGCGGTGAACGGTTACATCGAATTTACCCTGTGAGGATGAATCCGGGTTTTCTGAAAGAGAATAACGGAGATTTGCATGAACGAGTTTCAGAAAATCATTCTCTGGCTGTTTTGTTTTTCAATCTTATTGGGTGCATGTGTCACCCTAAAACCTCAGGACCATAAGATCAAATTTTATAACCTGGAATATCAGCCTTTGTCTATTTCGGGAAATCTTGAACCCCTTCCCGTGGCCTTACGGATTGAACGCCTTCATGTTTCCCCTGTCTTCAGTACCAATCGAATTATTTGTCGTGACATATCTTTTAAGCAAGACAGCTATGTTAATCATCAATGGAAAAGCGATCCCGGGGCAATGGTCACCTATTTTCTGGGCAGGGATCTGAAAGCATCCGGTCTGTTTAAGGTAGTCCTATCCCATGAAAGCGGATCTTCTTTTTCTCATATTCTGGAAGGCTCTGTGGATGAATTTTTTGAATGGCACACCCAAGAAAATTGGAAGGGTGTTCTAATTCTGAGTATCACCTTTTTTTCCAAAAGTGAGAGGGATGCTCAGAAAAAGGTCCTTTTTCATAAGACCTACAGCACCTCAAGACCTTGTCGGGAAAAGGATCCGGGGGCGCTTGCAGAGGCAATGAGCAAGGCCATGCAAGAGATCAGTGTTGAAATCATAGAGGACGTATATGATGCATTGAGGGAGCGATGATCCATTTCGAAGAAACGCTGACGTCATCGGATCGAGCATCCGGAGGAAAGGCGGCTTGCTGCCGGCAGGTTTCTTTAATTGGGTCGAAAAGCCGATATTATTTAATATAAGGATGGGGGTGTAGGCTATCTTTGTGACATTCTTTTATGGGCATCCGGTGCCAATAATTATTATCCTTGGTGTAACAGCCCTCTTGCTTTTAATGGTTTTTAAGAGGATTGCCCGCAGTCTTTCTGCAGCCCGCAGGATTCGAAAATTAAAGAAAAGATTACCGGATTTCACTATTCAGGAGATCAGACAGAGAATAGGATATTATATCTGGCCGGAATGTCAGAGCGTGGATCCGGCCCAAAGCGATGAGGTGAGGCAGACGGTGGCCATTCGAAACAGCCTTCGAAGCACCATGAACCGAATGCTGATGAAAGATACCGGTCATAAGCATTTTGTCCTTCTGGCGGGTACAGGGATGGGCAAGACTTCATTCCTATTGAATTATTTTGTCCATTATCATAGACGTTGGCGCAAACCCTATCATATGGAGCTGTTCTCTCTCGGTGCTTCTGCTTTCGAGGATCGATTGAAGGCCATTTCCGGACCTGAGAATACCGTATTATTGTTGGATGCCTTTGATGCAGACATTGAGGCGATACATGATCCTCAAATGAGGCTGAAAGATATCGTGGGGCAGACAGGAAATTTTCACCGCGTTATTATAACCTGCAGGACGCATTTTTTCTCTAAAGATGAAGAAATACGCGAAAATACAGGCTTCTTTAAGGCGACGAAAGAGGCATATGCAGATGGGGGATCAGGGTTGACATTTTATAAACTCTATCTCTCCCCTATGAATGATGAGCAGGTTCAAGCCTGTTTAAAAATGCGATTCCGGGGTCGGGAAAAAAAGCGCCTGAGAAAAGCGCAAGAGATCCTGGATAACATACCGGATTTATCCCTGAGACCCATGTTCCTCACCTTTATGGATGATCTGATTGATTCGGGAAAGTCCTTTAAAAATGCCTTTCAGATCTATCAGACCATCGTGAATGCATGGCTGGATCGGGAAGAAAAGGTCGGGTCCGATAAGGATGCCCTGGGTGGATTTTTGAATAAACTCGCTGTTGATTTTTTCCTCAATTTTGAAAAAAGGGGTGGTGAGCGAATATCCCATCAGGAGATCGAATCCCTTGCAGAGCGGTTTGGCATCAAACCTTCCGATCTGCAATTGAAGACCGATCGCTCTTTGCTCATTCGGGACGACAAGGGGGATTATAAATTCGCCCATCCTTCGATTCCGGAATTCCTGTTTGCAAAAAGGATTATTGATAATGATGAAGAAGCCCTTCAAATTCCCATGAAGCATTGGGATGGAAACGTCAAAACCTTCCTTTTGGAAGGCCTGGAACAGAGACCCTGGAGATTTCCCGTCCATTTTGTCTCCTTTAAAGGGATGTCATTCCAAATGGGGGAAAAAGGGAAGAACGTCCGGATCGATCCTTTCGAAATGGCCATTTATCCGGTGACCAATCGTGAGTTTGAAGAATTTGATCCCTCTCATCGCGAACAGCGCAGCGAATATTCGAACAGGGATGATCAACCGGTGGTCAATATCAATTGGAAGGAGGCGAATGAATACTGTAAGTGGTTGAGTGAGAAAATGGGTGTCAATTATCGGCTCCCCACGGAGGCCGAATGGGAATATGCCGCCAGTGGAGGTGGACAGCGTATCTATCCATGGGGAAACGAAAAACCGAATAATGATAGGGCCAATTATATGGATTCCAAGATCATGAAAACCAAACCGGTTCGTTCGTATCTTTTCGGGATGACACCCGAGGGCCTTTATAATCTGGCTGGCAACGTATGGGAATGGTGCGATGATTGGTATGACAAAAAAAAGAATTCCCATGTGATTCGGGGTGGCTCATTTTATGATTTACAGGATTATTTGCGCTGCAACGTTCGCTTAGGAGTAAACCAGAGCGATCGGGTTCATTATATAGGTTTTCGAGTAGTTCGGGACATCTAGTGACCAAAGAGTTTAACATATGAAATATCAGGATTTCAGGGTCGAAACTTAAAGGCATATCTTATGAGAGGCATTAAAGGAGCCTGCAATGGAACATATTTTCTCCCATATTGAGTCAAATAGGGCCCTTTTTTTAAACGAGTTAAAGGAGTTTCTCAGCATCCCCAGTATCAGTTCTCAAACGGATCACAACAACGAAACCCGTCGTTGTGCCAAATGGGTAAGTGATCACATGCATTCAATCGGTATGCAGAATGTCCGGATGTTTGAAACATCGGGTCATCCCATTGTTTATGGGGAATGGATGAAACATCCGGAGGGTCCAACGGTCTTATGCTATGGGCATTATGACGTCCAACCGGTGGACCCGTTAGACCTATGGACATCTCCCCCCTTTGAGGCCACGATTCGAGGCAAAAATCTCTATGCCCGCGGTGCAGAGGATGACAAGGGCCAGGTGTTCATCCTTTTAAAGAGCATCGAGGCCTGCATGAAAAATTTGGGGGGTCTCCCTGTCAACATCAAGATGCTCATAGAGGGGGAGGAAGAGATCGGGAGTATTCATCTCAAGGATTTTCTCAACACGAATAAAAGGCTGCTAAAGGCCGATCTTGCATTGGTTTCGGACACATCCATGTTCGACAGGGATCTGCCTTCGGTCTGCTATGGACTCAGGGGTCTCGCATTTGTAGAGATGGAAGTGACCGGGCCGAATAAGGATTTGCATTCCGGTGCATTCGGAGGGGCCCTTCATAATCCGATTCAGGCCCTTTGCGAGATCATCGGAGGGCTTCATGATGAAAAGGGGAGGGTGACCATTCCCGGTTTTTATGATGCGGTCTTGCCTCTGACGGACAGGGAGCGCGACGCATTCAAGGCGCTGCCCCACAGTGATGAGACATTTGCGAAAAAGGTGGGTGTGAAAAGGCTTTATGGTGAAAAGGGATTCAGCACCCTGGAAAGACTTTGGGCGCGTCCCACATTGGAATGTAACGGGATCTGGGGAGGTTACACCGGAGAGGGTGCAAAGACAGTCCTTCCATCCAAGGCATATGCAAAGCTTTCCATGCGTCTTGTCCCGGATCAGGATCCCGTTTCTATTGCCAGGTCTTTTTCGGAACATATCAAACACATTGTCCCTGAAACAATAAAAGTGAAGGTGAATTCCATTGCCGGGAGTGAACCTGTCCTCACACAGATAGACAGCCCCTGGATCAAGGCCGTCATTGCGGCCCTTAAAAAGGGATTTGGGAGAGAGCCTGTTTATCAAAGGGAGGGAGGCTCCATACCTGTCGTGGCCCAGTTAAAGAAGATACTGGAGCTGGATCCTGTGTTGGTGGGTTTTGGTCTGCCTGATGGAAATGCCCACGCACCTGATGAGTATATCAACCTGGATAATCTCTTCTCGGGTATCCGAACCCTGATTTATTTTTATCATGAATTATCCTCTTTTCGCACC
>JBLIRM010000151.1:0-8061 GCA_049472295.1 bacterium
TATGATCCCACGACCATTTCAGGGGGAGAGTATCTGAGCCCCCAGGTAACATTTGACTCAAAAAATAACCAAATCTCTTATGAGTTGCCAAAAGATGCCCGGGTTATGATCAGGGCGGGTATTACAGGCGGTGCTCTCGTTAAAAACATTGTGAACGGGGAGCCGAGGTTGGCTGGGAAGCATGAGGAAGCCTGGGATGGCAGTGACTCTGCTGCCATGGATATAGACAATCTGAAAGGATTCAAGATCATGGCAGAGGGGGTCACCCTACCCGAGAATTCCATCATAGCCCATGGGAATCCTGATTATGGTTATTTTGAGTATAAACATCGGATGGTGCCGTTCCGGCCAAAGAAGGAAGATCGCCCGTTATTTAGAAATGAAAGCACACCCATTGAATTCCGGATGGCAGGCCCGAGGGAACCGGCACTGGAGCCCGCATTTTCCATTCAGTTAACCGAAGACATAGAGGCGAATGGGGATGGGTTGCCCATCCTCAGGGGGAAAATACCGATACGGATCATTTTGGATGAAGAGCTGAAAACCATAGTCGCGGAATATAGATATGAGATTATATCCTTTGTAGACTTTGAATTTGTTACCGAGGAGGAAGGGGGGTATTCCCCTTTCACCTGGATGTGGGACACAAAAAAGGTAAGAAATGGGGAGCACATTCTGACGATCAATGTGTGCACTTTGAAAGGCGGGAAATCAAGCAATAGTATCAGAGTCGTTGTTGATAATTAGACCATTAAAAGGAAATCGGAGTAAGGCTCTACACGGAGGGAACCTTATGAATCACAATGGGATTATGAAAGATCGGAAGGACCTGTTCGATAGGCGTTTTTTTGTTATGGCCGTCCTGATCGCCACCCTTTTTATAATGATATGCTGCCGTGCGGATATCGGTCTCGCCAGGCAAGTCGTCATCTATACCTCATTGGACCAAATATTCTCAGAGCCGATCCTGCAGGAATTCGAAAAAGACACCGGCATAAAGGTCAAGGCCGTTTATGATGTGGAGGCGGCCAAAACCACGGGTTTGGTCAATCGCCTTATCGCTGAAAAGCACAACCCGCAGGCGGATGTTTTTTGGAATTCGGAGGTGAGCCGCACCATCATCCTGAAACAAAAGGGCGTATTGATCCCTTACAGGTCCCCTTCAGCCAAGGATATCCCCGTACAGTTCAAGGATGAGGATGGTTACTGGACAGGGTTTGCGGCAAGGGCGCGTATTTTGATATACAATACCGATCTGGTGAAACCTGCGGATCTTCCCAAATCCGTCTTTGAACTGACTGGGCCTGGATGGAAGGGGAGGGTGGCCATGGCCTATCCGCTTTTCGGCACTACCGCAACCCATGTGGCAGCCTGGTATGCCTTGCTCGGTCAGGAAAAAACGGAAGAGTTTCTCAAGTCGCTGAAAAAAAACGCGGTGATGATTGTCACCGGCAATTCGGTTGTCAGGGATATGGTGGTGGAAGGCGAGGCCGCCATCGGATTTACGGACACGGATGACGCCAATGTGGCCATTCGTATCGGAAAACCGGTAAATATCATCTATCCCGATAAAAACGGGATGGGCACCCTGCTTATCCCCAACACCATCGCCATGATCAAGGGGGCGCCACATCCGCAGGAGGCCAAGAGGCTCATCGACTATATCCTGAGTGAAGAAGTTGAAGGCAGACTGGCCTTTTGTGAATCCGCCCAGATGCCGCTCCGGGATGGGATAAAAACCCCCGGTCACGTCCCCGGTTTTTCTTCAATCAAGGCCATGGACGTGAATTTCTATCAAACCACCGAACACCTGGAAAGGTCTGCCGGGTTTTGCCAGGGATTATTCGTAAGATAAATGAAACATGCTCAAATATCAAAAGGGTCGTTGGGCCATAGGGCCATTTACATTGCCTCTTCAAGCCGCCGGCATGACATTTTTTAAAATGACGAAAAACGATGAAAAATGAGACTTTCCAGATATATAACGATTATCATCTTTTCAGTCTTCGGACTGATTGTCCTATTCCCCATCCTATCGATGTTCCTGTCCGCTTTTTTAAAAACCGGGCAAACTCCGGGAGGGGTTGCCTCAGGGATTTTTCTGAACACCCGGCAGTGGCTTTTAATAAAAAATAGCCTGTTCATATCATTTGGCGTGACGATTTTTTCCCTTATCCTTGGGGTACCGCTGGCATTTCTCATCGAGCGGACAAACCTTTTTTGCCGCCATTGCTTTCGGATGACATATTTTATTCCCCTGCTCATTCCGCCTTACATTCATGCCATTGTCTGGACTCGCATTTTCGCCGAGTATAAATTCATGAACACATTATTCAAGATCCACAGCCTTCAGGGGGCCATTTTTGTCCTGACCCTGGCCTATTTCCCCTTTGTGACCTTGATTGCCATAAGTGGCTTGAAATCAGTGGACCCCCTTCTTGAAGAAGCCGCATTCATTCATCACAACCCTCTGAAAACTCTAAAATCCATCACCTTACCCCTCATTACCCCCCATATCTTTGCAGGGGCCGTCTTCGTATTCATCTTTTCACTGGTTAATTTCAGTGTGCCGGACATACTCAGGGTTGGTGTATATCCGGTGGAAATCTTCATCCAATTCAGTGCCTTTTATAACCAGAAGGCAGCAACACTGCTATCCCTGCCCTTGATCCTGATAGCCTTTATTTTAATCGCTCTCCAGAACAGGCATATGAAAGAGCGATCCTATATGAACCTCGGAGGCAGAAAGGGCAGGGCAGACCGCAGGAGATGGTGGCACCTTTCCCCTTTTGCCAATGGCCTGTTTTCCCTTTTATACTTGATAATCTTCGTATTATCGATTCTCCTGCCTGTGATGGTTTTATATAAGGTGGCAGGGCCGTTCGCAAATTACGCAAAGAGTTTTTCATCCTCAAGGAATCAGATAGGTTACAGTATACTTCTTGCGTTTTTGGGCGCTCTGGGTGCAATGACCCTGTCTTTCTTCATTGCCTATGCCATTGAAAGGCAGTCTGACTGGAAGAAAGGCCTGATGGAACTTGCAGCCATGCTTCCCTTTGCCGTTCCCGCCATCGTTTTAGGGATCGGGATGATCAAAGTGTGGAACCATGCCTGGACAAATATCCTCTACAGTAGTTCCGTGATTATAATTTTTGGCTATATTGCCCGTTTCATCCCATTTGGTATCTGGTCCGTGCAATCAAATCTGAAACAGGTCCCGGTGCACTTGGAGGAGGCAGGTACGATGCACACCCCGAGCTGCAGAAGAATATTCGGGAGGATTCTCATCCCGCTCTGTCGGCCCGGACTAGTCGCTGGATTTTTTATCATATTCGTATTATCTTTGGGTGAACTGGCTACGACCTTGCTCGTTATCCCTGCGGGAAAATCAACGCTTCCCATAAAAATTTACAATCTGATGCATTATGGGGCAGAGCATATGGTTGCAGCCTTATCTTTGATATTGATTGGCCTTATTATCGTATTTTCACTGATCTTTTTGGGATTCTTTCGATTGGCCTGGCGATATGACCGGGCATAAGGTGGGGTAAAAAGAAAATGTTAGTCTTAGAAGATCTCATGAAGGGATATCAGGGGCTGATCGTGATAGACAGGGTCAGTCTGTCTATTAAAGTCCCGGAGATCTTCAGTATACTCGGGCCCTCAGGCTCGGGAAAGACCACATTGTTAAGGCTCATTGCAGGTCTTGAGACCCCTGAACAGGGGAAGGTTATCATTGACGGTGAAGAGGCCAGTACACCCAAAAAGATCAAGTCACCTTCAAAAAGGAGGCTGTCTTTGATCTTTCAGGACCTGGCCCTTTGGCCTCATATGACTGCCAGGGAAAATATCGCGTTCGCCATCTCTAAAAATGGCCTGCCGAAAAAGGGGATCAGGGAAAAGGTTGATCGAATCCTTGAGCGGATGCACCTTGAAGCCCATGGGAATCGTTATCCCACAAAACTATCAGGGGGAGAGCGTCAAAGACTGGCGATTGCCCGGGCCCTTATCAATGAACCGAGATATCTTTTGATGGATGAGCCCTTTACCAGCCTTGATCCTTTGCTCTTGGAAGAAATGAAGCAGATCATATTCGGATTGAAACGGGATTTTGATATGGCCATTGTGTATGTGACCCACAATATTGAAATTGCTTTGTCTCTGGCCGACAGGGTCGCCATTTTGAATAAAGGGAGAATCGAACAATGGGGAGAAAAGGAGGCCATGGTCCGCAAACCGAAAAGCGATTTTGTCCGCCGATTTCTGAGATTGGGGGCATTAAAATAAGCAATGAACAAGCGTAAAATATACATAAGAATATCCTTAACGATCCTGTTATCTTTGGGGGTGATGATATTAAATACCCATCACGGCTTGGCCGGAGATAGAGAGGCATCCAAAGAGGGGGAGATCTTTTCGACCTGGGAGGGATTCGAACCCGACAAATGTGCCTCGATTTGGCTCATTCAACGCTTCATTGACAAAAATGCCACCGTCAAATTTCTTCCCAAAGGCGAGATCATCTCCGATGGCATCCCTTTTGATCTGCCTGATGCCAGATTCAGGAGATATGCAAACAAATCCACATTTGAATCGTTTATGGATCATTATCAAATAACCGATCCCAGACTGCTTTATATCGGGAAGATCATTCACGATATTGAAATCAATATCTGGGAGCGTAAAGTAATGCCCGAGACCATTTCAGTGCAGGATGCCTTGACCAGTATTATTCTTGAAGATGAAAACGCCGAAAGGATCATGGAAGAGGGGAATCGGTACTTTGATGATCTGTATAGAGAGTTGGAATTGAAAAAATAATAATGTGCGCTATTGCTGCGCCAAATAAAGAAATGTCATTTGACTCTGCATACAGGATTTTGGAAAGTTAAATTATATTGTTTGACAGTCACATTATTATATGGCATATTAATATATATCATAAAATTACATATCATAAAAATGAATTAGAAAAAGAACGATGGCATGAAGAAAATCAAGAAGATCCCGACTCAGATATATCTGGAGCCGGAACAGGAAAAGATCTTGAATTTCTTATCCAAGAAGAGTGGAAAATCTAAGGCTTCAATCATACGATCCTGCATTTCAAAATTTATTGCCGGTCTTCCTCCGGAAAAGGATCCTGCAATGAATATTATGAAACTGGGCGAATCAGGGAAGACGGATATTGCAAAAAAACATGACGATTATTTGACTTCAAAAAAGAAATAATGCCCACGGATGGAAAAATTACCCTGTTTGTTGATACCGGTGCCTGGTTTGCATTAGCCGATAAATCAGACCACTATCACAAACGGGCGATTCATATATACCCTGAGATCATAAAAGGTTTTCAGTATTTAACCACCACGAATCTTGTAATCGCCGAAACATATATTCTGATCCGGCGTTCCATAGGCTATCGAGCAGCCATAGTATTTCTTGAAAGCATCGCCACAAGCCCGCGGATAAGAAAGATTTATTCCGAAAATGAATTGGAGGAAAAAGCGGAAGATATCCTGAGGAAGTATCAGGATCAGGATTTCAGTTATACCGATGCCGTGAGTTTTGTTGTCATGGATCAATTTCATATCAGAGAGGCATTTTCTTTTGATGAGCATTTCGTTACTGCAGGCTTTACACTGATCTCTTAATTGGCGGATCCATAACAGGCGAGCATCCGGCGAATACTTAAAAGTATCTAAAATCAATATGTATGTTCTAAATCTTTAAAGCCTATTGATATTGCCCTGTTGAAGCAGGTTTTAAAGGGAAATCCCGAATAAGTTGAAGGCCCTCTTCAATAGAGATTTCTGCCTCTCATCCGCCCAGGTGGAGATTTGATAACTTTTGCCATTCGTGGTGATGGTTACGGCTCCCTCCAGGTCCGTGCGGTATATCCGGGTGGGAAGGGCCTCCAGCCTTTTCATGGTGGACGGGGCCGGCATCGGATACCAGCTCTGCTTTCTGGTGGAAATGACAGTGATTTCCGGCCGGACTGCATTTAGAAAGGAAGAAGATCCGGAGTTCTTGCTCCCATGGTGGGGGGCCTTGAGTATGGTGGATGAAAGATCGGATGGCCTGAGTTTTTTGACAAGATGCCTCTCCGCCTCCTTTTCGATGTCCCCGGTAAACAGGATGGAGACCTCATCGTACACGATCCTTAAAACCATGGAGTGATTATTCACCCAACTGTTCTCCCCCCTGGGGCTATAAATGTTGCTCGATTCATGGGGATGCAGGCAGTAGATATTCAGCCCGGGACCCAGCCGAATCTGATCCCCGGCCTGAAGAACCCTTTCCGGTATTCCCTTTTCTCTGATTAACTCGGAGAATTCCTGATATCTTTTATCCTTTGAGGTTTGGGGTGTCACCCATACCTCTGCTACAGGGAACTCCCGAAGGATTGCGAACAGGCCGTTGAGATGGTCCGGATGGGGATGGCTCAGTGCTACGGCACGGATCTTCCTCACCCCTTTGGACCATAGATATGGGGTGAGGACCATCTCACCGATATCAAAAGCCCGGTCATAGGTGCCTCCGCCGTCCAGGATGATATCCTGTCCTGTGGGCAATCGGATCAAGGCCGCATCCCCCTTTCCCACATCCATGAATGTGACCTCCATTCCATACCTGTAAATGTCTTCGGTCCCGTAAATGTCCTTGGCCCTGGGCATACCCCTGTAAAGGGTTGAACCGTAGAGGATGATCACCGAGGTCAGGACAATGAAAAAGATACCAATGTATCGCACCAATCGGGATTTATTTCCGGATAATCCCCAGGCCAGTAAACCGAGGGAAATATAGAAAAACCAGATGGCCCGGAGGGGGGGAGAGGGGATGGGAAAGAAGAGCCATGGCAGGGAGCCCAGAAAGCGGAGCCCTTTTATTAATATATACATCCCTGATCCGCAGCACAACATGAGGATCCGGGATAGCCATTGGGAGATCGGCATCAGAATAGTGGCTATGAGCCCGGCCGGGATGATGATACTCAGGAATGGGATCATCACCGGAGTGATTAGTATCCCTGCGGGTGAGAGATAATGAAAATAGAGAATGGATAAAGGAGCCGTGACCAATACCGCCGTCAGGGAGATGAGTAGGAGGTCCATCCCTTTTCTCATTCCGGGATTATGAGTAAAAAGGGCAGGGCGGTGCTGGAGATAGAAGATGACCCCCCATGTGGCTGTAAAGGTGAACTGGAAATCGATCGCGAACAGGGATAGGGGCTTCCATATGAGAATGATCAATGCGGCCCACACCAGGGTCGTATAGTAATCCTTCAACCGGTCGAAAAAGAAGGCCACCAGATATAGGGCGATCATGACGAATGCCCGGAGGGTGGAGAGCCTTGTTCCGGTCAGAAGGGTATAAAAGAAGAGTGGAAATAGGGCAAAAAGGGACATGGTTCGGGTATAGGGCGCTATATGGGAGATCCCTTTCATCCAGGAAACCGGGATAATCCTTTTCAAAGATCGGATGAAAATGATCCAGAAAAGGAGAACAAAGCCCAGGTGTAATCCCGATACAGCAAGAAGATGGGCCGTGCCGGTGTGCTGGAATGCCTTTCGGGTTTCGTTGTCGATCCTTCCCCTGTCTCCCAGGATAAGGGCACTGAAAAGGGCAGCGGCCTCCTCTTTCTCGATGGTATCCGTTGCCAGATGCCCGGCCTTTTCCCTGAGACGAAAGATTTTGCCAAAGGGATCCCTTTCACTTTTTTCCCTGTCCAGTCTTTCGATCCTCTCCTTTTTACTCACAGAGCCTACAGCATATATCCCCTGTCTCTGTAAATATTTTTTGTAATCAAATGTGGGATCATTTCTGAATCCTGCAGGGGAGCGAAGTTTTGTCTTCACCCGGATTCGGGCCCCGTAAGCAAGGTTGGTTTCCAGGTCGTAGATATTTATGATGACCCTCCCCGTGACCGGCATCGAATTCCCCGAGACATCCGGCCTGATGCTTTCCACAGCCACATAAATCCTTTCTTTATTCATAAAGTCGATCCTGGGCCGGTATATCCTGCCTGTGATGGTACATGGCAGTCTGTCTTTGAGGAAA
>JBLIRM010000152.1:0-8049 GCA_049472295.1 bacterium
TATTTTATCGACTTTCTTTAGTAGAATGAGCTATCTATATATCAAAGAAGGGAGTTCAGATCAAGCAGAAACCTTACCCTTTTTATCATCGTTATCAACCTTTGAGATTTCCACGCGCCAGAGCCTTCGTTCATCGGCCTTGGTGACCGTGAATCTCAAACCCTGAAATACAACTTCATCCTTCTCTTTAGGTATCCGCTCAAATAAATGAAAAAGAAGCCCCCCCACGGTCTCAAAATCCTCCTTGGGTATTTCACATTCAAAGAACTCCTCTATCTCTTCTATATTGATATGCGAATCCACAGAGATAGTGTGATCATCTAACTTGACCAGCCTTTCCCTTTCATTGTCGTACTCATCCTGGATCTCTCCTACCAACTCCTCCAGAAGGTCCTCTATGGTCACCAGCCCGGCTGTTCCTCCGTATTCATCCACTACAATGGCCATATGTACCTTCTGTAATTGAAATTCCTTAAGGAGATCGATAATCTTCTTGGTTTCAGGCACAAAAAAGGGCGGCCTCATGATTTCCCGGATCTTCACATTATTCTTTTCGGAGTCAAAAAATTTCAAAAGATCCTTAGCATAGACTATCCCAATAATATTATCCATCTTTTGATCGTATACCGGTACACGGGAATGACCTTTGGTGATAATGATATTCAAGACATCACTCAAGGGTGCCTTGATCGGACAGGCCGCAATCTCTACACGAGGGACCATGACTTCTCGGACAATGGTATCCATAAATGTAAATACACTGTGGATGAGTTCGTGCTCTTCCTCTTCAATAATCCCCTCTTCCTCCCCTTCATCAATGAGTCTATGGAAATCCTCCTCTGTTTCAATCCCGCGTCGAAACCATCGGCCTAATCCAAGCCAATGCTGCCTACCCTGTTTTTTGGAAGGCGATTTGGGAGAATCCTCTGATGAATCGTCCGATCTCATGTATATGTCCCCTTATAACCTAATAATTGAATGAAAAATGGTCTCAAGCATCCTCTATTGCTTCCAAAATGCTCCTTTCCATGCTCTTCATTTTTTGTGCATCTGCTTTTTGCATATGATCATAACCTGCCAGATGAAGTATCCCATGCACCAGGAGTATGGTGAGTTCCCGATTCAGATCATGTCCCATCTCCCGGGCCTGCCTGCTTGCCGTATCGACTGAAATCACAACATCACCCAGAATCTGCGGCTGGATTTCCGTCCACTCCCCTTCCTGCATGGAAAAGGCAAGCACATCCGTGGGCTGATCGATTCCCCTGTATTGCTTATTCAATTTCCGAACAAATTGATCACTTGCGAAAGTGATGCTAATTTCCTGGGTTTGAAATCCCAAGACGGCGAATATCTTCCTCACCAGGATCCTCATCCGCCGGATTTCCATTCCTTGTTTCCTTTGACGGTTTTGAATATAGATCCGCACTTTTTTCTTTTTTTGGCTCCTCTGAGACATTGGTCCCGGGATAAACGATCCTGGGATGAAATATCCCGGTCAAAATCAGATTGAACGTACTGGCGATTTGATGCAAATCCTTGAGTGTGAGTTCGCATTCATCCAGTTGTCCATCCCGAAATATATTATTGATGGTATTTTGAATCATCCCTTGGATCCTCGAGGGTCTGGGATCGGTTAGTGTCCTTGATGTTGCTTCCACAGCATCGGCCAGCATCACGATTCCTGCCTCCTTGGTCTGAGGTTTCGGGCCAGGATACCTGTAATCTTCCTCCTTGACCTCAGGCCCATCCTTAGCCTTCATTTCTTTGGCTTTATTGTAGAAATACTTGATCAGGGACGTTCCATGATGCTGCTTGATTATATCGATAATCGGCCTGTTCAGCTTGTACTTTTTCCCGAACTCCACTCCGTCCTTTACATGGGCACTGAGAATGAGGCTACTCATGCTCGGTGAGAGATTCTCATGCTCATTTTTGTAATTCATTTGATTCTCTATATAATAACGGGGCATCTTGATCTTTCCGATGTCATGATAATATGCAGCCACACGTGCGATGAGCGAATTGGCATTGATGGATTCACAGGCTGCCTCAGCCAGATTGGCCACGACAATGCAATGATGGTATGTCCCAGGGGCCTCTATGGCAAGCCGCCTCAAAAGCGGCTGGTTCAGATTGAGGAGTTCCAACAGTCTGAAATCGGTAGTAACCTGGAATACGGCCTCCAGAAGCGGCATGAGGGCCAGAACAAGGGCCATGACTGCTACCCCTCCGATAAAGGCGAACAGCAGATTAAACATCCCGGAGAGCGTGAAGAGGGTCCCTTGGATCAAATCCAATGGAATGACTACCCCCATATTCACAAGCCCGACAATAAAACCCGATTTTACAACAGAAGCCCTGTTTTTTCTGTAAGAAAGGGAATAAATCCCGCCCAGGCCGCCCAAGAATGCCAGGATAAAAAAGCCCAAATCCTTATTCAAAAGAAAGGCCGCCAATATGGCCACAATGGCGGCAACCATAATGGCAATCTCCACATCCAGAAGGATGGCCACAATAAGCCCTGCAGCGGCAAAAGGGAAGGCAAAATAATAGCTTTGCACAGGGATCATGGGTATGGTGGAATGTAATCCCTGGGCAATAAAGACACCGATTCGAATCAGGAGTGTGGTGATAAAAATGGTCAATGCAACCAGAAGGAGATTGCTCAAACTGGAGACTTGCTTGGGCCTAAATCTTTTCAGTAGAAGAAAAAGGATGATCAGGGTGAGCCCTACAATCAGAACCAGCCCGAATATGGTAGGCAGAAACTGATCCCCTGACCTCATCTCCTTTAATGCATTTAGTTTCTCCACCTGATCCAGCTTTGCCCGCTCCCCCTCCCTGATTATCATCTCACCCTTTTTGATCTGAAAAAAGGCAGGTTTGACCGATTCTCTTGCAAGCTCCATCCGGGTTCTCGTCTCACTCAGGTTAAAGGTCAGGTTCGGCGAGAGATACCCTTTCAGAATCTGTAAAATATGGGGCACCAAAGGATCATCCTCAGGCAAAAGTGCAGAGATCCTGGATTCGATCATTTTTTTGGCACTCTCCAGGTCTAGTATTTGATTTACATCAGCAACCTTCATCTCTGTTTGTGTGCCCACATTCCTCCAGATCAGCCCCTGTTCCGGTTCATTAAAACTAAAGGTATAACTTGGGACAATCCCTTTCTTCATAACCTCATTGAGCGATTGGACCATGCCCTCTTCAATATAGGAATCGAACCCGCGTTCCTCAAAGATGAGATAGATGGGATGTTCCAGATTGATATTGTTTGCCTGGGCAAATTTTCGCCATTCCTCTTCCCAGTCCTTTTCGGCTGCAGAATCCTTATCCTTGTCAGGCAGGGATGCCTTGATATTTTTATCCTGACCGAAGTATGGCACATTGGCATCTGCAGGAAGAATATCGGGATTCTTTTCATAATAAAATTTTCTCATAAAATCAAACAGCAGATGGATCTTTCCGACTATTTCCGAGCGAAGGCTGTTGTTATAATCATATACAGGCAGGACAGATCTTTGGGCCTCGTTCTGTCTCTCAATGGTTGTCTCCTGATCCTCAACGGAAAAATCCCAGGGCGCCTTAATATTCTTGGAACTGATATCCCCCTCCTCCAGTGAGGATATCTTGACTCTGAGGCTGGGGATAATCAAAAGGGTTAAAAGACAGGTCATGGCTATCCAGAGCATATAGAGCTGAAAATGATCGGTTTGATAGAAATGCCTTTTCTTGCCTTTTTGAAGGGTCGATGCAGCAGGGGGCTTCTTCTGAGGTGCCAGATCCTTTTGTTTTCCCTTTTTAGGTTTATCAGCCATATGACTCACCCCTTGGATATCCGCCCCTTATTTTGGTAATCATCATAGGCCCTTACGATCTGTTGCACCAATTCATGGCGCACCACATCCAATTCTGAAAAATAGACGAATTCAATGCCACGCACCTCTCCCAATATGGATTGAACCTCAACCAAACCCGACACCCTTTCGGGCGGAAGATCGATCTGGGTGATATCCCCCGTCACCACAGCCTTGGAGCCAAACCCCAATCTTGTCAGGAACATCTTCATCTGTTCAGAGGTCGTATTTTGAGCCTCATCCAAAATGACAAAGGCATCATTCAGGGTTCTTCCCCTCATATAGGCCAGAGGTGCAATCTCTATGGTATCCCTTTCGATCAACCTTTTTGCCCTGTCCGGATCCATCATGTCATAGAGCGCGTCATACAGTGGGCGAAGATAGGGGTTCACTTTCTCATAAAGGTCACCCGGCAGAAATCCCAGTCTCTCACCGGCTTCAACCGCCGGTCTGGTCAAGACAATCCTGGTGACCCTTTTTTCCACAAAAGCGGATACAGCCATTGCCATAGCCAGATAGGTTTTGCCTGTGCCTGCCGGACCGATACCGAATACTATATCATATGAACGGATGGCCTCGATATATGCCTTTTGTATCTTGCTCTTGGGTCGGATAATCCGCTTATGTCCGGGGACCTCTATTCTGTCCAGAAAAATCCCCTGTAAATCCGCTTCCGGGTCCTGAAAAACGATCCTGTTCACGAAGCGAATATCTTCCTCCCGCAGCACATATCCCAACACAGAAAGAGAAATCAACTTTTCGATCACAAGAACGGCTTTATCCAGATTCGCTCGATTGCCCTTGATATGAAGTTCTTGTCCCCTTGTGGATATTCGAACTTGATAGAGTTTTTCCAGTACCCGGATATTTCTGTCTTGATGGCCCAAAAATGCAGGCATGCTTGGAATTTCATTCAGCTCAAGCTTGCAGGTATGAATATTTGATATCTTTTTGGGATCTGAAATCTCTAACCAACCTCTTTCTTATATTGAATAAAATTTGGTAACCTCGTAAAAAAGGTTACATATAAACTTATCGACACTAAAGAATATCATCATTTGATATGATATCAAAAAAAGACCCCTGTGCTTCAGAGAAGTCAGGGGTCTGTAAACATCAAATTATAATCGTTTTAAAATACACGGCCGTATGAGAAGATATTTATCCCGTGAGAGAGGGCACGAGAATCCTTATCTGCCATCAAATAGCGACCATGGTCCCCGATTTTTCGCGGTATTGATCGCATCCTCCACCTCTTTTGGATCGGGATTTCGGGGTATCATAAAATTCTGACCCGGAAAGATCAGATCAGGATCATCGATATGGGAACGGTTTGCCCGATAAATCAAAGGCCACTGAAAGGGATTGGCATAAATCCTCTCATAACCTGAAATGATCCAAAGGCACTCACCCTTTTGAACCATATGATTATCATAAAGTGATTCCGGTTCAGGCATTCTAGGCACTTCGATAATGGGCTCCTCTGGCTTCTCAAGCTCTGCTGCGCGTTTAGCAGCCAACTCCAGCCGCCTGGCCCTCTTTGTCACCTCTTCAGCCTTTTGCAGGGCGGTTTGATAATCCTCTCCAATATATGCTGTATCCGCCTCACCATATAGGGCCTCAACGGATCGATATCCATTTGGATCGTGTTTTTTTGCACCAGCCATTTCAGCAGCGCTTAAAGCCTCTTTTGCTGTTTCAAGCCCTGCTTTCGCCTGTTCTCTGAGACCTATGATCGCCTCTTCAGCAAGACTCTTGGCCAACATTGCCTGATCTTTTGCCTCAATGGCCATATTCCTGGCACCCAAATAATTGCTGGCTTCATTGGCTTTTCTGGCTTCTTCAAGCTTTGATTCAGCACTTTGATATTCTTGAGCCGCGTATATCTCTGCACCCGCTGCCTTAGCTGCAGCAAGGGCGGCCTCCGCATCCGCAATCTCCTGAGTAGGTGGTGGTGTACACCCGTATGAAACAAACATTAAACAAACAGCTATGATACACAAAACACCAAGGTACGATCTCAAACGATTCAATGTTTGGCCCCCCTTTCAGTTAAAGGTTCGTTTTTTTCTCTATTTCGCTATGGATACTAACACCCCCCTCTTTTTTTGTCAAGAAAAAGAGGATTCATGACCAACAGAATGGCTTACTTTAATTATCGTCATTTCAAGAATTAAACCTTTGATGGATCTCCTTCCATGATTTGGCACTACTCATGTTTTGACATGCCATATCAGAACACCTCCCAGAAGCCCGAACAAGCCGTTCCCTAACCAGGCACCGATCATCGGATGGATCATTCCTGCATGTGCCATAGAAACTCCAACATACATCAATATCCAATAAATAAAAGAGATCGAAATGGCCAGGCCAAGGCTGAGATATTTCACCCCACGATGCAAACGGATCGCAAATGGAATACCCAGCAGTCCAAAAATAAAACATGTCAAAGGAAAGGCCCACTTGAAATAAAGATCCGTCTTTTGAACACTGGTATCATATCCCCATTCCTCCAACCTTCGAACATACCTTTTCAATTCTCCATATCGCATCTCATCAGGGTTCTTCTGAAGACTGGCAAAGTCAGAAAATTCCTCAGGCCAGGCCACAACCTTATAAGGTATTACCTCAACCTCAGGAATGTCTTTTTCAAAGCGCCAAATCTCACCATCATAAATATGCCAAAATCCATTTCTGTAAACACACCTTTCAATATCCCATCTCTTTTGAAGTTGAAAAGACTCATCGACCTCGAAAATGGTCACACCGGTCAGGCTCTGATCCGCTGGTTCCAAAAACCGAAGGTGAAAAAACCGCCCTTCCCTCCCGGCAAGCCATATCCGGCTTTGAGGGAGCTTCTTCTGCACCCTTTCGCCCTTGATTTGAGCCAGCCTTATGCTGGATTCCTGGGTCAAAAAAGGGGCCCAATATTCCTGATACAACCCAGTTAAAACACTCAAACCCAGACAGATTATCAACAAAGGAAGGATAATCTGAAACAGGTGAATTCCCCCGGCCAAAACTGCGATCAATTCACCCTCTTTAGCCATGCCTCCCAAAGTCAAAAGGATCGCCATCAAAATGGCCACAGGCAGAATCTGAAAAATCACTTCGGGTAAGCGAAGAGAGAGATACTGGGCCATGAAACCATAGGAAAGGTTCTGGGCCATAAGATTATCGACCCGCTCAAAGAACTCTACCAGCAGATATACGGCACTCAATCCAAACAGGCATAAAAGCAGAAGCTTTGCAAAACTCTTGCACACATATCTGGTCAATATCCCGGGCCATATGGGCCGATTAGACATAATCAAATCCCCCTCATCAGAAGCAGACCTATTCCAGAAAAGACGATATTCGGAAACCAGGCAGATATCTCCGGAGGCATATAGCCGGCCATACTCAAACGAGATCCGAAGGTCAAAAGAAAATAATAGAGGATAATGACTAAAAGACTCACGGCAAAACTGGAGGATTTTCCCGACCACTTGCTCTCCATCCCTATTAAGGACCCAATAAAGGCAAAAATCACACATGCAAACGGGAAGGCAAATTTTCTATGCCATTCAAACCTTAGTCCTACCTCCTCCTTGAAATCCAAAGTATTTGACTGAATTGTTTCTTTGATATCCTTTAATGAAAATTCCTTCTCTTTCTTTTTTGTACCTGATACTACATCAGATGCAGGCAATTTTAGGTCCGTCTCGTATCCCCCGAAATCCATCATCTGATAGACCCCTTTCCCTTCGCGCTCCAATTTGTGAATGCCCCCGTGCATCAGAGAGATCATGATCTTGCTCTTGAATTGATCCATCATGATATGCCCTTCACGTGCCAGGATGACCCTTGGTATGCCCTCCTGAGAATAGTCGGTAATCAATACCCCGCTGTATGTCCTTTCATCCCCTGGTTCCTTTTGAATTTTATGAACATAAACCAGCATATTCTCTCCGAATCCCTGAAAGTCCCTTTCATTCAATGTTAAGAATGTCTTTTCCTTCTGAAAGGAGAAGACAATGGCTCGAAAAGAACGGTTGACATAAGGGATCAATGCCACCTCCAACCAGAGGCATACCAATGCCGCAAAAAGGCTGAAAATCAGAATGGGAATCATAAGCCTGACAGGATGGAAACCGCTGTTTCTAAATGCAATGATTTCGTTATCCGAAGACAGACGTCCGTATGCCAT
>JBLIRM010000153.1:0-8020 GCA_049472295.1 bacterium
GCCCCGGCACCCATTACCCTTCCTTTGACATGGACGCTCTTAGGTCCACCAGGACTATCCCACTTCGGTTGGTTTGTCCCACTGGCCAATGCCATCTTTTCCTATCAATATGGGGTGCCCATATCAAGTCTGTTGACCACTGCAGACATCTGGGGAGTGACACCTTTGACTGCTTTACCCACACCAATCATTTAGTAAAGGAGGAAGTTATGTTTAAAAACAAATATCTGCTCTTCATAGCCACTTTTTCCATCATGATGGGATTATTTTTCACACCTTTGATTCAGGCCCAGAATTGGCAGGCCATACCTCCATACAATATCCTCTGGCCCCTTTGGTCCCCTACCCTTTCACCGGTCAATCCGGTAACCGGGGTACCTACACCTATATTGACCCAGCTCACAAGCAATACTATACTTCCAATGCAGCCTGTACTGGGCTGGAATCCGAATTCATTTTCATGGCCAATGAGTATTACCATGCCGTGGCTCTTTTATAACGGACCCACAGGTGTCGCATTCTTTGATGTTCTTTATGGTTTGAATCCATGGCCCCCTCCCAGTTTCATAGATCCGGTTGCTGGGACGCCTATACCCATTACACTGGCACCTGATTATACCTTTTCCCCCCTGCCTGATCTGAAAGAGACACAGTACATTTTTGAGTTAGCCAATCTGTACTATCTGACAGTTTACGGAGCCATGTTGGGTGTAACTCCAGGATCATTATTGTCTTTTGCTGATATCTGGGGCACGCCGATATTCTTTGCCGGGGGCATACCATAACGAAGTAAAACCTGCTCCAGCTTTAAGGGAAGATTGTTGTAAAAAAATGAGTTTATTTGATTATTAATTCAGAAAAGGTGAGGAGATAGATTTATGTATAAGGAAAAGAAATTTATTTTTTTATTGTTTATCATTATTATCTTTTTCATTATGGCTGCTATGGGATTATTCAGACATTCCACGACAGAGGCGCAATACTGGTCGCTCATGCCACCCTATAATGTGCTTTGGCCCTTGTGGTCGCCAGCCCTATCGCCTATTAACCCGATTACCGGCCTCGCTACACCGTTAGTGTCCCAACTCACTTCCACCACCATTCTCCCGGTCCAGCCATGCTTGGCCTGGGATCCATGCCAGCCTTTACCCTGGGCTCTGTATAATGCACCCCCTCTCTTTGGCGGTGGTTTGGCATTCTTTGATGAGGTATATGGTCTTCATCCCTGGCCGCCACCTTATCTGCATGACCCGATTACCGGTGCTCCGGCCCCAATTACCTGGTCACCTCTCGCCACATGGAGCCTGATAGCACCAACAGATGTGGGGCATATAGAGTATCTCATACCTCTGGCCAATATCACCTTTGCCCTGACCTATGGTTTAAGCGGACAGTCGGTTCTCAACCTATTAACACCGGCTCAGATATGGGGATTGCCACCTATCTCTCCTTTTTAATATGAAGTATAAGCTGATACGAAGGTGCCGGCAAACTGGCCTGCAACAAGCTTCAGGTAATTGCCAAGTTAAATGGGGGCGGCGGATCATCCGCCGCCCTCGTGGTAAGTCAATTGCATTAAAGTCCTTACAGACGAGTATGTAGATCTGTAGTGCTGTATCCTAAAACTCTCATATAGAGAGGAAAATCAAGGATCAATTGAAGGTGGTGATCCTATCCTATATAATCTTGCCACGTTCTACTATAATCATGTTGGAATCGAGCAATCGGCTGCCATATGGGAGAAGGCAGTTAGGTTCCTACCTGACTTCTCATAAACCGGATTTTTTCTATAAATACTTTGTCAGATGAGGCAGGGATGAAAAGAAAAGTCTTTATTATTATTCTCCTGATGATTATTCTCCCCTCGGCTCTTTTGTATTTTTATTTTAATCAAAAAGATCAGCCAAATATCATAATCATTCTGATTGATGCACTTAGAAAGGATCACCTTGGCTGCTATGGATATTATAGAAACACATCACCCAAGATTGATGAATTCTCTAATGATGCTATCAGATTAGAAGGGACCATCTGTACCTGTTCATGGACCTCCCCCTCCATAGCCTCTCTTTTCACCTCCCTTTATGTCTCTTCACACGGGCTTATGACTCATTCCCAGAAAAGTACGGATATTTTGGATCTGCAATTCGAAACCCTGGCTGAAGTCCTTAAAAAAAATGGGTATATGACCTCAGCATTTATAACCAACCGGTGGATCAGGGAAGAATTCAATTATCATCAGGGATTTGACACCTTTGAGCAGGTCGGGGGAGATATTCCCAGGCCGAGTGCTGCTGCGGTTAAGGAAAAGGTGATCGTATGGCTTAAAAATGAATCCAAAGAACCGTTTTTTACATATATTCATTTTATGGACGTTCACGGTCCTTATCATCCTCCTTATCCCTATAATACATTCTTTACCTCTGAAAATAAGAGAGAACTGACACCTCAGGAATACATGAAATTACGATACTTGAAATATGAGGGCCAGAGAGATCTCAATTTCTATATCAATCAATATGACGGCGAGATCAAATATTGCGATTATAATATTGGTAAAATCATCCAATATCTAAGGGAGGCCGATCTATATAATGATTCGATCATTATCGTGACTTCCGACCATGGCGAGGCATTCTTCGAACATGGGGAATGTGATCATGGCTTTACCCTCTACAATGAGGAGATCAGGGTTCCCCTGATCATACGATTTCCCTCATCCATGGATTCTCCCATTAATGATCGCATCAAGCCACAATTG
Source organism: bacterium (assembly GCA_049472295.1). Taxonomy (GTDB): domain Bacteria; phylum SZUA-182; class SZUA-182; order DTGQ01; family JAFGSM01; genus JBLIRM01. The sequence goes on from JBLIRM010000153.1 coordinate 2,762, forward strand.
ATCGATATCGGTGTGACGATTCTGGATGTGATAGGTGCCAAGTTCCCTTATGACGTGGATGGCCTTAGCCTGATTTCTCTCGGTAAAAAAAGAAAGGCTGGTCAAAAAAGGGAAAAGATTTATTCAGAGGAATATATGAAGGGTTTTCCTAAGGTGGCCATGATTCAAAAAGATATAAAATATATCTACAATGTTCCTGAAGGGAGAATCGTTGAAATCTACGATCTGTCTAAAGATGATAGAGAACAAAATAATCTGGTGACAGTTGGGCAATTTCCTGATTCCTATACCCACATTGAAAAAGAGATTCAGGATTGGCTCATCTCTAAGGAAAGGCTACGAAATAGAATCTCAGAAAAAAGGGATCAGGCAGAGATAGATCCGCGCACCATAGAGCAGCTTAAATCCCTGGGATATATTCAGCATGAGGGAGTGGATGATCAACCATAACATTAATGATAGAGGTATTGAAATGTCACTGAAAAGGCCCTTATTTTGCGTACTCTCTTGATTATTCTGTAATGAAATCCCTCTTCTCGGTTGCCGTAATTCTTTGTAATAGTAATCGGGCCATTTGATTATCCGGATCAAGGCGCAAGCTCTCTTTCAATGCCCGAGTGGCTGCCTCATATTGACCTTGTTGGTAATAGGCCAGGGCAATATTGTAATGGAGTTGAGGATCATCCATCCTTAGCTCCCCTGCCTTCTCCCATGCCTGAATGGCCTTATCATATCGTTCAAATCTAAAATAGAACATACCCAGGTTCATCAAATGGGTGGGAATATCGATGCCTTTTCCGATCAGTGCCTGCCGCCACTCCATTTCGGCCTTCTGAAAATCCCCCGTCTCAAAATATACATTCCCTAAATCCAGATGAGCAACAGCCAGATTAGGTTGAAGATCAATGGCCCTCTGCAATGCTTGAATCGCAGCCTCTGTCTGACCGAGGACATGACAAGTCTTTCCCAGATATAAATAGGCCTGTGGGTTCTCCGGCTGTAAGCGCGCCAGTTGGTTGAAGGATGAAAGGGCCTGATCAAGATCCTCCTTGATAAGGTAAAGATAGCCTAATTGGGTGTAAGCATCTGCATAATCGCTATCCACGGCCAGGGCCTGCCGAAAAAACGCTTCTGCCTTTTGATTCTCATTCAAACGAACATGAACGACACCCAAATTAACTAGGGCCTTCGCGTAATCCGGCCGAATAGCCAGGGCCTTCTTCAACTCAGGGATGGCCTGTTCATAATGCCCCTGACCGAGAAAGACAATACCCAGGTTATTATGGGCCTCGGCATTATTGGGATCGAGTCGGAGGGCCTCCCGAAGGTGCACTATGGCCTCCTCCGTTTCTCCCTTACGTGTATGAATTAATCCCAGATTAATATGAGCAGACACGCGTTCAGGATCGAGTTCCAAAGCCCTTTCATATTGTACGGCAGCCAAATTAAGATCATGACCTGCCAGATAAAGATTGCCCAGATGATTCCATGCTTCGATATAATTGGGATCAAATTCCAGGACCCTCTGGGCAGCCTGCATGGCTGCTCCGAGATCCCCCTTCTTATGATAGACAAGACTCAAATTATAGTAACCTTCAGCAGATTCAAGATGATGCAATGCCAACTGGAATTCCTTCAAGGCCTGATCCCACTCTTGTTTCTCATAATGGATCAATCCCATTTGATAATGAATATCTCCGCGCCCAGGATCGAGTGCAATCACCTTTTTGAATAACCTTTCGGCCTCTTCAATCTGATCCTTTTCCTCATAGAGATATGCCAGGGCCTCAATATATCTTTTCACTGTGTGCAATTCTTCGGGATTGAGACGGATCGCCTTTTCGAATTCTGAAATGGCCGTTTCCTCCTCGCCCTTGGTCAAACAAATATTCCCATTCGTTATATGTTTTCTTGCCTTTATCCGCTTGCCAACCTGATGATTCACCTCGTCCAGTCTTTCCTGACCCCCACCGGAATAGATCAAAAAGGGGAGACTCTCGGATCTAAATCTATTGACGGCTTCCATGATGGGTATTCTGGTGTTCGGCTTATAAATGGCCTGGGGTGCAGAGAATTCCACAAGTGCATTATCATCGGTATGAAGTCGAATACCCCGGCCCTTCAGATAATCCTCAACTCCATTTTCATCCATCACAAAATGGGCGAGAAGCTCACTTGCATCCTTGATATCGATTCTTCTGAGATCATGAGCGATCCCTTCATCCCGGAGCCGGCTGAGGAGGGCGCTATAGTCCAATGTGACCATTTCCTCCGAGCCGATGAGCAGATAATCCGTCCCTCTGGAGGACTCCCAGATGGTAAAAAAAGGGAATATAGAGTGAAAGGTATGAATGATGTTCCGGAATATTTCATGCTCAATATGATAGGCATTGAACCAGACACATGTGACACCCTTGGGTTTCAACCTCTTCCTGCACAATTGAAAGTACTCCCTGGTAAAAAGGTCGGAGATCCCGGCTATCCATGGATTAGAGGGTTGAGACAGAATCACGTCATATCTTCGATCGGTCAATGCGAGATGATTCCTGCCGTCCTCGATGATGAGCTCAACTCGGGGGTCTGCCAGGATATTATAATTAATATGGTCAAAATAGTGGGAGGCCTCCTCGACTTCCGGGGATATCTCAACACAATCCAGATGTTCCACCGGATAAAGACCGGCTGAACCCAGGGTCACACCGCTTGCCAACCCGATCACGAGCACACTAAGGGGATCAGGGTGAAGGAGCAGCGGTATGTGGGCCAACAACTCTTGATTGGGCATATCTGTGAGAGAAGAGGCATCGCATTTGCCGTCCACAAAAAAATACCGGTTTCCGACAGCATCCTCTTTCACAGTCACTGTTGTGCTGATCCCTTCCTTATGATAGAGGATTTTCGTTCTTTTCATGACATTCTGCAGTGTAGTGCTCGATCTGGCTGCGGATTGGTTTAGCTCTACGGCATTAATATATGCCCCGCTGCTTATGAGCTTCACATTCCAACCAGGAAATAAGGAGACTATGACAGCCGTAAGAATGATGATAACCGCCGTGATTGCTACCTTTCTGAATCGATTTAAGGTCTGACTCAAAAACAAAAAACCGCATCCAACGATAATATTAATCAACACCGCTGCGAGGATGCTCTTCTGAATTCCCAAAAAGGGGATGAGAACAAAGGCCCCTATGAATGAACCAAGGATCGAGCCGAGTGTATTGGCAGCATAAACGCTGCCTACGGAGCTTCCAACCATAGAAACGGTACGTGTGTAGATACGGCTTGCCAAAGGGAAGGCCGCGCCCATCATTATTGTGGGTATAAGCATCAAAAGGAATATCAGGCCGAATTCTACAAGCTGCAAAAGCCAGAAGGAATGAGAAAACCCCAAAATGATCCTGACCATAAATAGAGGCAGGTATCCGAATAAAGGAACCACTGCAAGCGCAGAAAACCCTATAATCATCTCAATGACAGCCAGAAGGAGAATGAGGTCTTTTCTTCTGTCAATGAAACGGGAGAAGACAATGCTGCCCAGTCCCAAACCAGATATGAATGCGGTCAGCATCAAACTGAATGCATATACGGAGGAGCCGATCATGAGGACCAGTATTCTTGTCCATGCAATCTCATAAATCAGGGCGGCAAAGCCGGATAAACCATATCCGATGAGGAGCATCCTGAGAAAACCCTGGCTGAATACCTCTGAGTCCGCTGAACTCGGCATTGTTTGTCTTTTTTCTTCTTCAATCCGGTTTTTTGCCCCTGCCGGTTCTTCATGCAATGGGTACAACTGACGATGAAAAAGATACACACAGAGGCATATAAAAAGACTGATAAAGGCAGCGAAGAATATCGTCCTGTTCACTCCCCAGGCTGGGATCAAGAGAAAACCGGCGGAGAAGGAGCCCAGGACCGCACCAAAGGTATTAATGCCGTAAAGTTTTCCCAGTGTCCAGCCAATCCGGTCGGATGCCCTGACAAAGAATTTCGTCAATACAGGAAGTGTGGCCCCCATTAAGGTGGTGGGCAGTAGAAGAAGAATACCGCTTAAGAGAAATCTAATAAGACTAAGGAAATAGAAGGACGTATGGTAATTCTGATAAATCGGCCGGTATAATATCTCAGTTGCACTGATGAACAAGGGCAGGAAAAGGGAATAAATGCCGATCGCCCCTTCCAATAGGGCAAATATTCTTAAAGGATCGTTTCTGCGGTCAATGATTCTGCCGCCCAGAAAGCTGCCTAATGCCAAACCACCCATAAAGGCGCATAACACAGTGGTAATCGAGAATATGGTATTCCCCATGACCAGCCGCAAAAGGCGTGCCCAGAGAATCTCGTAAATCAGACCCAGGGCCCCGGACAAAAAGAAGAAAAACAAGACCAATCCCCCGATGATTCTCAGGGAGAGTATTTCTCGGTCTTTCACGGACTTTTCCATATCCGATCCCTGCCTTCAATCAATGGTTCAGGCATGGCAGTATGATCCAATCAAAAAAATCGTTTAATATTATTCATACATCATAATTAAAGGGGAAACAACCCTGCCTGAACAAATACATTCTCACCATCACTTGGAAGGCTTTGTCCCATTGCATTCCATATCTATCCACAGTAAACAGATCTATTTTTTCAAGCCGAGGACACTGTAATAATATTAATACATACCAAAAATTTTGTTAATATTATTTTTTTAATTATAAATTAATACCTTTTTTTGAGTAATTATTATTGACATTTATCTGTTTTTTATTTATATTATTAAAAGGTAATGATATTAATAATATTGAGGTAACATTCTTAAAAGGTGGTGATTTATAGGGCATTAAAAGAATATCCGCTGGTCCGATAACTGGCTGCCGGATATTTATACATAACTGAATAATAAGAATCCTTTTAATCCATTTGCTATCATTTTTGACGATCCTGAGATTGTTACGATAGCTCCGGATACTTCAATTCACTATTATAAATAGCTATCCTCATGGAGTGGCGCCCAATAATCAAATTTCCTCTCACAACTGCTCCGAACTGTGATAAGTTCTTCATTTCATTCCCGTAAGCCTTTATTTCGCTGCAAAAAATTCATATTAGGCATACTTTGCTGAAGGATTATGTCTTCCATATCCTTATCTTATAGTAAAGGCCAAAAGTTAGCTGTCATTGCGAAGGCGGTAGCCCAAAGCAATCTCAAAAAAAGATTGCTTCGCTTCGCTCGCAATGACATTTAAAGCTGTTTTGCAGAAGCCATCACTT
>JBLIRM010000154.1:0-8001 GCA_049472295.1 bacterium
CTTCTTAATTGATATAACTTTTCCGGAATAAACAATCTGATAAAGAAAATCCGTCAATTCTTCTAAATTTAGATCCCTTAAAACGACAGATACGGAGAATTCATGAGGCTCAGCTTCAGTGGGTTTCATGGAAGATAATTTGTTTCCTATACCGGTCTTTTTGGCTATTTCTTCTAAAAATGACAGTAGTTCGAATCTGGCACCCTTTTTAGAAATCTTTCCATCAATCTCGGAATTCAGCTCCCTTAACTCCATATATCGTTTGCTCAGCGAAGAGAGTTCTTTTAAACGGAGTTCATTGACAGTGATGGATTCTTTCATAAGCCTGATTTTTTTGAGTCCTGGGAAAAATATGAAAAATATGATAAAAAGGCCGATTAAAATTCCGGCGCCTGGGAGGATAAGTTTTCGGGGGTTCCTGCCCAGAAGGGATTTCCATTCAATCCCCTTTTTCAAGGATGGCATTTTAAATGATGGATTTTTTCTGAACGGCATCTTTGAATTCCAGGAATTTTGTCATTATTAACCTCAAATAATAGTTTATTAACTCTTTTCAGCGAGCATGTTGATCTTTTCTTCTGCTTCTTTTAAGAACGGGGATTCAGGGTAGTTTATGATAACGTTCTGATATGCTTCCTTGGCCTTGTCCAATGAGCCTAATTTCTCGAAGGTTCTACCAAGCTGCATATAAACGGCATCTCTGAGGATAAAATCCGGATCATTTTCCAGTATTTTTTGAAACACAGCTATGGATTGATCATAATCCCCTTTGGCCTCATGAACAAATCCAATCCCTACCTGGGCCTGTTTCGCATAAAGACCATTCGGATATCGGTCTAAATATCCCTTGAAACCCTCAATGGCCTGATCATATTTTCCTAAAAAAGAGAGGCAATTGGGAATGAAAAAATGGGCATCCTCCGCTGCCTTTGAGTTTGGATAAAGTTGGGCGACTTCATTGAACAATTCAAGAGCCTTTTGATATTTTTCCTCAGAGGAAGCAAAACCCTGGAATGGTTTCGCAGGATCCTGTTTTTGATCGGGTGGGCGAATGGGTGTGTAATAGATATTTTTGGCCATGTAAAGCAGCTTGTTCGATTTGACAAGATTGGTCTTTGAACGATATCTGACACTTAAAACAACCACCATGACAATCACAATTAGAATCAAACCCATGACCACTTTGTTGTAATTCTCCTTGATCCAATTGAGGACTTTTGCCGAGGTGGATATAAATTCATCCTCCTGTTTTAATAGTTGCTTTCTGGTAATTTTTTTCTTGATTTTCATTTTTTATCCTTTCGTCAATCTTCCCAGAGCATTTTCCACGATCTGTCTGGCGTTTTCAAAAATTGTGTCCACTTCCCCTGAATTCAGGCCTGCCCCTTGAGCTATTTTGCGGGCATAATCATCGCTTACGAGGTTTTCCGGACTGTGGGTATCAGTATTAATGACAAGTTTGGCCTTGAATCTTTTAGCCATCATTGCGACATGACCATTGCCAAGGGAATGGCCTTTGCGGGTTGAAATCTCCAGGAATATACCCTGCCGTGCAGCCATTTCGGCCTCTTTTTCGGATAATAGTCCCGGGTGAGCGAGGATGTCAATATCAGATTTCAGTGCAGCCAGATTGGTGCCCGGTGCTACAGGTTCAACCAATGTTTCCCCATGGACCACTATCACTGTTGCACCCAGATCCCTGGCCTTTGCCGCCATGTCATAAATCGCCTTGGGCGGGATGTGAGTCAGCTCGATACCCGGAAGCACCCTGACCCTATATAAGTCGTGACACCATTTGCAAAACTCGTTTATCTTCGGGATAATCCACTCCAGATTGGAAATATCTGCATGGTCAGTGATCGCTATTGCAGAATAACCGATATGTTCGGCCCTTTGAACCAACTCTGCGGGAATAAGCTCTCCGTCGCTGAAAATGCTGTGTGTATGTAAATCAATCATATGATTTTAAATGGAATCTGTTGTTTGATCGTTCAATTATGATATAACCCAAAAATCCATTTTTCTCAAAAAAATCGGAAATATTTTATCACAAAAACCATTTCATGGATAATTGCAAATTTTTTGAAACAATATCATGCCATGAATATTGACTGATAGTCAAGTTTTTTATATAAAACTCTTCGATTCTGATTTTAATTCGTTCATCTGAAATGCCTTGAATCAAACTTTGGCTTTTGAAGAATAGTTTTAAAATAAATTTAATCAATAGGTTAAATGATGAAAATTCTCAGAGACCGAACTATTCTTTCGATTCTGATTATTGTACCATTAGGGTTCTACAGTAAGTTTTATAAAGGAGCATTGGCCAATTGGGTAAACAACTCTGTTAGCGGGATATTTTATGAAATATTCTGGTGTCTTCTCATCTTTCTGTTTCTAAGAAAGACTAAAACTTGGAAGATTGCGTTTTCAGTTTTACTGTTGACATGCCTTTTGGAATTTTTGCAGTTATGGCATCATCCCTTTCTGGAATTCATAAGAAATTTTTTTATCGGCAGAACGCTTCTGGGTAATTGTTTCAGTTGGTCAGATTTCCCCTATTATATTTTGGGATGTGCCATAGGATGGCTTTGGATGCACTGCTTGAAAGAAAGCCAAGTTGATAGATGTCAAGAAAATATTTAATAAATCAAAGATTTTCAATCCTTCACACCTAATTTAAAGCCACTCATCACTTGTTTCAAGTCCACGGACAATCGATTCAATTCTGTGGCCGAAGTTTCGGTCTGTTTAGTTGACGCTGCAAATTGATTTGTTATGGAATGGATATTCTGGATTGCCTGCACGACCTGTTCGGATGCATTCCCCTGTTGCAGGGTAGCGACACTGATCTGATTGGCGGATTCGGCCACCTTACTTGAGAGTTCGATCCCCTCTGCCACAGACTTGCCCACGTTTTCAGTGGCCATCACCGAGGCATTTGTTGCATCCTGTATCTCTTTGATGATCTCCCGGATCTGTTTGGTTGATTTTGCCACATTGGTCGCCAGTTCCCTGATTTCTATCGCCACCACAGCAAATCCCTTTCCTGCTTCACCAGCCCTTTCAGCTTCGATCGATGCATTCAAGGCCAGAATGTTGGTCTGTTTGGCAATATCATCGATCATTGCAATCACTTCTCCGATCATCTGTGACTTTTCACCCAGAACCAGTATTCTGTTTGCCTCCTGGCCTGTATTATCTCTTATGGCCTCCATGCCGGCTAGGCTCTGCTTGGACAATTCTGCAACCAACTGGGCGTTTTCTGCGATGTGCTTTGAAGCGGAAGCCATTTCTTCCACTGTTGAGGAGACCTCACTTACCGAGGCGAACTGTTCGTTTGCACCGGTTGCCTGCTCCTGGGCTGCGGTCTGAATCTGTTCAGAGGATGCAGTAATTTGTAAAGATGCATCACGGATCTGACCGATTATAATCCCGAGGCTTTCTATCAATTTATTGATGGACCCGCCGAGCTTCCCTAAATTGTCATTTGTATTCAAACTGACGCGCTGAGTCAGATCGGATGTCTCTGCAACGGTTTTGGTCGTGGTCGCAATGATTTCCAAGGGGATGTAAAGACCCCGTGCCATAAATACGGCTATAATTATCCCTGCAACCACACCGATAATGATCCCTATGAGAATATTCCTTTGACTTTTTTGGGATATATTGAGTGCGGATATATTGGATGCATTGATCTTTTCCCTGATGTTTTTGACCATTTTGACCAGGGCTTCATTAGTCTTTTTTGCTGAGGTCATGGCAACCTTTTCCATATCGATCGCAGTGCTGCCCGTGGCATCATATTGAGCCTCTTCCGCATATGTCACCACTGCCACCTTGAAGCGTTTGGCATTCAATAAAAATGTTTTCACAATCTCCTGCTCATTTTCTCCAACCATTTCGTTTAATGCCGTGGAGACCTTAATCGCATCATTGATATCCGACACGGCACTGCTAATATCTTCTGCTTCCCCCCTGGTAAATTCAATGAAATGATCCTTGGCATTTCTAAAAGACTCTCTTACGTTTTCTGCTGCCTGCAATTTGGGACTTTCCACTTCGGTAACCTCGGACAGGCTTTTAGTGACCTGTCTTGCAGCCATAAAGGAGAAAAGACCCATGAATATGATGATGCCCACCAGAATAATCAATCCGAAATTGGGAGCTATCTTTAATGATTTAATTTTTAATGATTTTCTCATTGGTTTTTCCCTCCTGAGCCTCATTGATCTGATCGAAGAATTCCATTCCACTTCAGGACATAATTCTCCCCTTCAAATCCGATTATTTCATATGGCCTGCTACAGGATTTCCTGTGTGACTGTAAAGTAATCCTGTAGCAGACCGCATGATTTCAATTCAATTATTTCCAGAACTCTAAGGTCAATGTCTCAGAAATGTCACCTGAACCGTATAGAGGCTGACTGACCCTGGTATCGGGCTTTCTGCCGGCTATCTCATAACGAGATACGCCAAACAGATATTTTTTTGACATATCAAACTGGATGTCATCCTCATTCCCGGTATTTAATGCCCTTGAAAACTCAATCGTCCAACGGCCGCCGGACCAGACACCCTTTGCCCGGATGTCCGCCCTGCTGCCTTCGGGAGTCCGAGTGTCATATGTAGGCATTCTATCTCCCTTGTATTCCGCATAGAGCGTATCCTTATATGCAGATTTACCGCTGTCTCCCTTTCTGACCAGATGCATCGTCTTCCCGCTCCTGCTGGTCAACTTGGTGCTTTTGGGCAATTCATTCGAGCTGAATTGCTGGAATTTGTCGTCCGCATATCCGGCCGGATCGGTCCTGCACGCCTTCCAGAACCAGACATCCGCCATATAGTCGTTGTCGGCGGTCAGAGACAAATCCACATGTTTTGGTTCCATATTCCACTTAAAGACGAACATGTCCTCTCGATCAGGACCCTGTTTGTACATCTCCATGGTCTTGTTCCATTCCCATGTCTTGTGAGTATCGGACTTGTCCGGGTCCGGATAGCTTACCAGGAAGAATATCTCTTTGTCTGTATAAACGGCCTTCAGGGTGATATCGACCTTCGCCACATTATCATGGATGGTATACTCCTTGGCCTTGGCCCACACACTGTCTGTGCCACGCCCATCGATAACCGGTGCATTGGCCACCTTTTTGGGAACGATATTCTGATTAGCAAAACAGGATGTGCTCACAGCCAAGCAGAACAACAAACATAGAGATGATACGATTAGTTTTCTCATAACCCTTCCTCCTTCTTTTCTCCGGCCAAAGGCCCATGAGTAAGGCCTCCAGACTGGTTTCTTCAGTTTTCCTATAAGCATTTGATCAACGGTAAAACTTTTATTTAAAGGTAATCTGTTGATTAAAACTTCGCCTGCCACTCAATCCTGACTATGTCGTTGTCTACTTCTTCCGTACCTGCAGGCGGTGTCTCACCATTGAGCTCATACTCCGCCTGGAACTGAACGGTTTTACAGAGGTGCCAGATTACACCAAGGGTGGTCTGATCCAGCTCCCAGGTGTAAGAGCTTGCAGTAAGCGCAATATCGGGAGAAAGCTGGCAATATCTGGCATAGAGATCCATCTTCTTATTGAGCATATTCAGTACGCCTATGGCATACCAGGAATCCACATCAAAATCACTTGTTTCAGCCGTGATATATTCCGCTTTTAAAGTCAAAGGAACCTGATTGGATTTATATGTCAGTTCACCACCGAATCTCTGCTTTGTGTCATCCGTATAGGATGTGCCAAGAGCCGTATTCAGGGTGGAGAGATCTGTCTGGCTCAGTTTGCCGACCAATCCGGACCCGCCGATGGTCAATCCTTTGACCGGCTCGAAAGTCAAGCGGGCGGATGTTTCCTTTGATTCATTGTCATCCGTATCCCCGGACCGATCTGCAACAAACTTGACCGGACTTGCAGCATTATCTCCAGCCTCACGGTCTCCGATCTGTCCGCCGTTAAATGAGCCGATCCCGAGATTTATCGGTATGGGAGCGCCCATGCTGGCGAAATTGGTCGTATACTCGACGCCGACGTGTCTTTCACCGGTAAATGCCCGACCGAACAAGGGATAATCAATGGAGACCCTGCTCCCGCCCCCCATAGGGATGGCGAAGCTTTGCCTTCGAAATTTACCTGCGCTCAGAGAACCACCCAGCACTGGAAGGTCCTTGTACTTGATCCAGGCCTCGTTGACAGCCGTTGAGCTGGTGGTGCATGATAGCTGCGCCTTCATGGAGAGATTGTCATTGATTTCTGCATTTGCATATGTTTCGAATTCGTACATCTGAAAGGTGCCTTCTTCTCCCTCGGAATCCTGATACCTGATCTCCAGTTTTCCGCCGAGTTTAATGCCCTTGACCGGTTTAGCTGACATGATTGTAAGCGGTTGTGCCTCAGAAGAGGCATGGGTCGTCCGGACAAATCCAAAAATAAGGGCCAAAGCGCAAATAACACAAATGATGCTTCTCTTCATTGATCTGCTCCTCTCTTTCTCTTTTTTCTTTCTTCAATTTACAGCTTTATTCCAAAATTAATTTACCTAATCATCCATTTTGTAGTTTCTGTCTATAAGCACCCTCCTTTCAGCAGTATGGTGTGATATGTTAGGTCCTTCCTGCTGAGCATTATCAACTTTATCCAGTATTTCAATGAAAAATAAACTTTCCTCCAGAGCTTCATCATAGGGATTAGGAACGATTCAGATGAAAAGGAAGAAGAATTATTAGAGTGATTCCCACGTGAGAAAGATTATCAGAAATAATATTAGCTTGTGTAAATGAGCCCTTTTAAAAATATATAATTTTGTATAAATATAGTATTTTCTGAATATAAATATTTTATAAAATAATCATTAAAATATAAATTATTTCTGTTTTTTGCATTCTTTTTATATTCGGACACATTGTAAGATTTCTTCAATGAGGTGTTTAGATATAAATATGTCAAGGCAAACGACCGTTTCAAAGGATTCCATAGTTTGAATTTCTTTCCCGAATGAAAATCACTGTAACCTTTTTTAATCTCATCTGTATATTTAATTAATTGGGTCTAAATATAGTTTTAATTAATCAAGAAAGGAGGATGGTTATAGGAATCAAAAATTTAAGTATTCGAGGAGTGAGGGTTGTAAGAAATCATTGTTTTTATTTAGGGAGAAAAAAATGAAGAAACTATTTACTTATTTCATATTGACAGGATTCGTTATCATGTTGGCCTTTCCGATTAATCTTTATGCACAGGGGACCCAGACAAAAAGCCAGAACAACTACCAGGTGAAAACTCAGACTCAGACTCAGACCCAGACCAAGACTCAGAATCAATATCAGACAAAGATGCAGAAGCAGACCCAGACTCAGACCAAGAGCCAGAACCGGAACCAAACCGGTAAATAATCTCTCTTTATTTTAAGAAGATTTACCATTGGATACATTCTTAACGATATAATCAGTTAGGAACTCCCAAAAAATTGCCATTGCTGTTACAGACTTCATTGCATTTTTGTCTATGGGCGAGATAATGAAGTCTGTAACACCAATGTTTTTTTATATATATAATGGGATTTTTCAACTGATCCGAATCAATCATCCAACTTGAATTCCATCCAGTCCCCTGCCTTTAGGTCAAATACCTTGTCTACGAAGCCTATCTTGATTGGCGGGATATCCTGTGGTCTGCTGCAGATCCTGAGGAGATCACTAGTCACCTTCACACTTATCCAGTGCCCGCGGTAACGGATATTGAACTGCACCTGCTTAAGCTTGGGAGGCAGATAGGGATTGAACCACAGAACATTCCCCCGGGTCTCCAGGCCGGCATAACATCGTTGAATCAGGTCCACCGTGCCGGCCATGGCCCCCAGATGGATCCCCTCGTGGGTCGTCCCTCCCTGGATATCCGAAACATCGCTTTCCAGAGCATCACAGAACAGATGCCATGACAGCTCCCTTTTGGATCGAGAGAGGACCCAGGAATGAACTATCCGGCTCAGGGT
>JBLIRM010000155.1:0-7705 GCA_049472295.1 bacterium
ATGAATGTATCAGAACCAATAGCGAAACTCTCCAGACCATATGCTCCACAGGTAGGAATGGATTGAAATTCAGCGAACGCGCTTCCATTCCATTTATAGATCTTTGAATTGATGTTAAAGGTAAATCCATTATACCCATTGGCAACAGCAATGAATGTATCAGAACCAATAGCGAAACTCTCCAGACCATATGCTCCATGGGTAGGGATGGATTGAAATTCAGCGAAAGCGCTTCCATTCCATTTATAGATCTTTGAATTGATATTATATGCAGAACCATTATACATATTTGCAACTGCAAGAAATATATCGTTGTCGATCGTAAAGCTTTCCCAGCCACTTGCCCCATGGGTGGGGATGGATTGAAATTCGGCGAATGCACTTCCATTCCATTTATAGATCTTGGAATCAATGTTATATGTGGAATCATCTTTGTGATTGGCAACAGCAAGGAAAATATCGGCACCGATGGTAACGCTTTCCCAATCCGTTGCCCCATGGGCAGGGATGGATTGAAATTCAGCGAATGAGCTTCCATTCCATTTGTAGATCTTTGAATCGATATTATTTGCTGACCAACTGCCATAATTAGCCATTGCAAGGAATGTATCAGCACCAATGGCAAAGCTTTCCCAATCATGTGCTCCATGAGTTGGAATTGATTGGTATGGACAAATAAGATATTCTGCTTGGGGTGGAACTATAAAAAGAAATAGTAACGAAATAGATATAATAAAGAGATTTATGGATATCTTTTTCATTGCTCAAACAATGAGGGATCTACACCCCAAAAAATCACTATAAAACTTGGAGCGAAATTTGGGGTCATGTCATTACCTCTTACTGGAATAAAAATAGCTGAACGGAATCATGATATTTGGATTGGTATCCGAAGTGATATGGGTTATAGGTATTTATAAAGGAAGGCAAACTGCCAAAACCTAGAAAATGATATGCACTACCCGGATTTGGGACTTCACTGCCCCTCAGGAAATCTCCAAAAATTGAGGCCCAGGAGAATGCAGGATAGTTGTATCCAGTGGATCCGCTAAAGGTGGGCATACCAGCCAAGAGAGGAGATACATCTCCGGCAAAACCACTAAAGGAGGGGATCCTGACAGGGTTATAATAATTATTACCGGTTAAACTATTAAAGAACCCGGGATAAATCATATATGGCAGCCAGCTTTGGATATTATTGACTGTGGTTTTTTTCTCGTCAGGATCTATTATGCCGTTACAGTTATTGTCCTTCCCCTCTTTTTTCCCGGGTGCACCCGGATAGACTTGGGCATCGTTATCATCACAATCTTCCTCGCAGACCATATAACCATCCCCATCGGCATCCTCCTCACCGGGGCCCGGAGTTCCATCACAATCATTATCCCTTCCATCACATATCTCAGAGGCATCCGGATGTATTGTGCTATCATTATCATCACAGTCATCGCCTCCGTAAACCATTGCATTATGTCCGTCTTCATCCGCATCCGCAGCCGATTGATTGACCTCCAAGGAAATCTGATTGCCGGAATCAAACCCGCATCCATCCAGATCGTAAATATCAAATTCAGACAGACACGGATACCACGAGTGATCGATGCTGAATTGTAAAAGTGCTTGAGGATATGCTGTCTGGAGAACTCTCTGCCCCAAACCCACACCCGGAACATACCCCCCGAAACACATGATCGTAATCGTATGATCAGTATTTTTGCTTGTCCAATCAAGGTAATCGTTTCCGAGCCGCAGTTTTGAAAAGTCTATCATTACCGAATGACGGCTGCCGGACTGATTTTGAGGCCACCCGCCGGTGTCTGACGAGACAGGGTAATTGCCAAGGGCATCCACAATTGCAACAGCCCCGTCGGAAATCAGGTTTTCAAGGGGGGTTCCCGGATTTATCCCATTATGATCATAAATCATCAGTTCTAATAAACCATTGTTAGGGGGCGTATCAGGGATGAATGGCTCTGTTGTGACAGCCAACAGATGACCGGCTTCAGGCCAAACATAATTTGTGCCGGTGGTCTTTTCCGTGGAAACTGTCTGAAAATAATAAGTGGCCGGCTCCGGAGGGAGATCTTCGATGTCTACCTGCATGAGGCCCCTGGCCTGGGCCAAGGCAGATGCATTGGTATTGGAAACACAAGTATACCCCTGAACCTCATTATTTCCATTTATATCGTTAAAAACCTTAACCGTACAGGTGCTGGGGATATTCACCTGCCAAACAACGGAAAATTTTCCAACATCCACATTATAGATATACACATCTTCGCCTGCAGGTATACCTGCTATTGCAGATGATGAAACACATACAAGGAAAATCAAAAACAGGATCCCAGGCATATAGCGAGCAAATAAAAGGCCCGAGCTCTCGAATCCATGATATCTTCCTTGAAGCATTTAAATCCTCCTTGAATAGGATTCATTAAATAAAATTTTAATCCCTTATTCTTTTAAAATCCTAATCCATGCAATCGAGTAAGGGAATCGATTCAATAAAAGAAGGTCGGTTTTGAGGATCTCAGCCTTCTCTTCTGTTTGACGGCAAAAGGATCAAAATCCAACAAATCATTGGCGCTATCTTTAAATATAACCACATAAAACTTGATATTAGACATCCGTACACTGTTTTGTATCTGGGGACCAAACAGGGGATGGTCTATCTTGTAAGTCCTTTTCCATCCGCCGTCATAAAACCATATATTTTCGACACTGCTCTCACCCGCACCTGCGGATTCGATATCATTCAAAAAATGCCCAGTCTCATAGAATAAAGGTGTCTGTGGTAATATTCCAATGATATTCACCTCATCAGAAAAAAGATCGATCCGCAAGGATTCCGCATCACCGTAAAAACTCACTTCTTTTGTCATGTCCTGATTCATAATGATAAAGGCGCCATCGCCATACGGTAGAGGATTGATGTTATTGATCTTTGTTCCTGTGATGGGGTCCAGGGTCTTGAATGTCTTCAACCAGATGTTTTCCTCAAGCACGTAAATCGATTCAACAATACCCTCCTTTCCCTCCGCCCTCTCAATCGCATCCCAAAGGTCACCTGTTGTGAATCCTGAAGGAATTTTGCAGGGTAAGGCGAAGAGATTGACTCCTTTCTTGAATCTAAAACTTGCCGAAATCTTTGCAGTTGTTATTTTATCCCCACCTGCAATATCAAGAACCCCTATATGCCCGTAACTGGTAAACCAATGTTGGTTTGTTTCACTGCCCAGCACATCCTGTTCCCCATGCAGAATCGTGAATCGGACGATCTCCCCTTCATTTATTGTTTCGGTACTAGGGTCATCACCATGCAGACTCAGGGGGTACCTATCGCCATCAAAAAGGTTGTTCATATTGAGAGCAGCATACTGTCCATAAGAGATATTATTGGGATTGTATTCCGTAGCAGTCTCATCTCCGATCATCCCCTCCCCGACCCATGCTGAGATGGGATGATCGCTGATAATTGCATCGGGATCATTTGGATTGGCATGAAAGAGGACAGGATCGAGTATTTCTCCCATAACCAGTACACCCTTCGCAGGACTCGTGCCATCGGGTTTATAGATCGCCTTGTGAACGACATCATTACTAACGACATCGCTACTGAAGGTCCCCTCATCATAACTGGAGACACCTCTAAGCCTTTCTGTTCTTACTGACCCATAAAATGGCATGACATTGCCATCTAGGAACAGACGAAAATAATAGGTGGTGTAATAATTAAGTCCCACCACAGATACCATAGCTATATGGTTATTCTTGCCCGGATGCCCTTCCGGAGTGCCGACAATAATAGCCATTTCATGAGTCAGATTCATGAGCGTTGTATAAGTATTATCCGTATATAATCCGATACCACAGGATGAATAATCACTGTCCGTTGTCCAAACCACGCTAAAGGCTTTAGGAGTGACATCAATGACTTCAGGGCCGAATAATGCCGGAGCCTCCGTTGCAGATATCAATAAAAACAGAGAAAGCATAAGGAGAGAAATCATTATAAAGACTCCTGCAAATCTCTTTTCCCGAACCAAATACTTCACTTGAAAATCTCCTTTGGGGTTTTTTATACACCCTTGTGAGCAGACGGATCATGGATGTTTCATCTTATGAAATCCCTCCATGTGACTATTTTTAAGATTCCGGTTCTTTTGTTGATTCAGAATGATTTTTTACAGCGACATCAATTTATTAATATATTCACAAATATCTTTCTCTTAATTAAAGTATAGATCCTGACCGGCAATTCTGTCAATGCCTTTATATTATTGCCAAAAACATCGGTTACATATATGGGGGTTGAGTTGCTGAGTGTGTGGGGAGCCCATCACCGCCACAATATCCGGAAATAGAACTGCAATACATTCCAGCAGTGGGACCGCCACAATATTCATAAGTTTCTCCGGAGTCATACATACCACCGAAGGCACAATTTTTTAGAAGTTCCACCTCCACAATTAAAAAGTATAAGTTCCGGCACCAGGGCAGAATATGCTTGTAGATCCAGGTGAGTAAGGACATCCATAAGATCCGATACTACCCATGCCATAAGAACCGTTTGATACATAGGAACCAATATTATTGGAATAACCCACTTTTGCATTTACATCCTGAATCACAGGTATTCTCTGAAAGTAATAATTCGAAATGACTAATGCCCCCACCAAAACCATGACAAACAGAAACACCTGATAACCCTTTATAAAAAAATGGCAAGGGAGTGATAGATTTTTTTAACAAATTGTGAAATCTATCTTTAAAGGAGGAAGAAAGGAGAATTCATGAAAAAATAGAAAGCAGGCTGAAATATGTTAAATGTCAAACCAGATGAAAGAATAGAAGAGTGGAGAGAACAATGGTTAGAGGACCTTTGAAAGCATTATTAATTTATGAAGGGCAGCGGCATTATTATTAAATTCTTTGCAGTCTCCCGACTTTTTATACTACTTCCAAAGTCAGACAATGCTCCATCCAAGGCTATTTTGCAGTTATATGAAAGGCACGAATGCGCACCCTTCCCTCTCTGCCTCTCCCTGGCCCATATTTTGCCAAAATTAACGTCCATACTTAAAAAAGGCGGATTCGTAAGCAATGAGGAGTCGCATCCAGAGACCTTATCAATCCTTTAATCGAGAATCATTTTTGGCTTTTGCGATAGAGCTTGGGGGGATCACTTCCAGCTTAATCCTACGCCGAACTTTATGTCAGGATCCTCATCAGCCAGACCTAATTTGAGTTCAGAGAAAAATTTCATCCCCTGATTTAGCATGGTCTCGATTCCTGCGATTGGATTCAAGGAGACATTGGTTTCACTATTATCTCCAGGATGATCGTTATCATAATTCACATAGGTTAGCCCCAGTCCGCCGCCGAGATAAGGCTTCCATACCTGTGTATTCGAAAAAACATAGTGAACCTCTGCTAACATCTGGACGAGGAACAGATCATCTCCCAGCCCGAGTTCCATACTTGGTCTGAATCTGACATCCTTGGCGAACTCTCCTAAATTGAAGTGAACACCGCCATATGCCTGATCAGGATCACTGCTCAGCCCAGCTCGAACTCCCCATCCATTCCAGTGGATTCTGGACAGCCCCTGAGCAAAAGCCTTCTGTGTGAAACCTGCCAGAATGAGTATGATGATTAAAGCTATTAGATAGGAATATCTTTTGTCGCTCATAACCCCTCCCTGTGTTTTGTAGGTATGAGTAAATATGACAAATATAACTTCGACGCCCTCAATTTCCCTGTCTTAGTCCGTTAAGTGAATAGTTTCAGCCAAACCATTGCCCTCAATCCTATGGATTGTTAAGTTATAGGGTTTATATAGCAAAATTTGACTCAGTGCAATATCTGATTGTTCGGGCTATTAAGGAAGGATATATTAGAAGTTGTAATGCTCCCCATTTATCAAAGGGGATTTAATTTGTATTGGATCTCTGACTGGGAGGGAGAAAAATTACTCTTTGATTTTACGTCTAAAGATTACTATATGATTACTGAAAAGAAATTGGTCGTAAGCCGAAACTTACAACCAATCGAATTTATTGGAGCCGGCGATAGGAATTGAACCTACGACCCGCTGATTACGAATCAGCTGCTCTACCTCTGAGCTACGCCGGCGAGATTTGTAAGAGGTGAGTGGTGCCGGGGCACAGAATCGAACTGTGGACACAGGGATTTTCAGTCCCTTGCTCTACCGACTGAGCTACCCCGGCACAAAGAAGATTTTTCTTGGAGAGCAATATCATAGAAAAAAGCTCCTTATTTGTCAAGAGAAGAAGGGCGACTTTATTGGTTTTCTCACACAGAAAAGCGGGGATGAATATCCCATAGGCAATCTTTAATCCGTTTTTATCACATGGGTGTGAGCAATGATGTCATGTAATCCCTGTTTTTTTCTGTTAAAAGCAACCATGATGAAACCAAAATACAATGGGAGCGCTGAGACAATATAGCCAAGGAATCTCTTGACGGATTTTTTGATGTCTATAGATTTTTCATCGGTTCCAACGACCTTGAGGTGTAGCAGTTTTTTCCCTGGGGTCTGGCCTGATGTTCCATGGAAAAAGATAAAATAAAATGCAAAGATCGATGCCCCGATGATGGTGATCAGAAATTCCCTCAGGTCAACAAAGGTTTCGGTATGCATCTCCAGAATCCCGGCACCGGAAATAATCCCGATTTTGATCGCCCACGCGAAAATGGATTGAATCAAGCTGATCAGAATGATATCGATAGTAAATGCCAAGGATCTGATCCAGAACCCTGCTCTGGGTTGATCCTTTGTTGTTTGAATCCTTTTTATTCCCAGATCGTCCTCTGATTCCTGAGGCAGAAAGGCCTCTTCCATAAAGACCTCATCATCTTCCATGGACCCTGCAAAAAGGGCAGAGGTCCCAAGGGCATTTTCTGCAGATTTATGGGCTTCATGAGGGATCAGCGTTACATCCATGTCACTTTCCTGTATTGCATCTTTATCCTGTTTCCTTTGATAAGAAAATGGATAAGATGCCCGGCCGAGAGGGGGATGTGGGCTAGGGATAAAAGGCGGATCCTGCCCGGTGTTTTTTGACAGTCGATACCCGCATTTTTTACAATTTTTTAGATGGTCAAAAGAGATATAGCCACATTCTGGGCATTTCATAAGTAATCTACAATTAACATATCTTGATAAGCGAGTCAATAAAAACTTTTTCCTTTTTGATCGATTCAACGAAAGGAGTTTAGACCGATCAGAAAAGGAGATATGGCCAAGGAATCCAATTGTAAAATTTAACATATTTAAATATACAAAGAATAATTATATAATATAATCCCTGTTTTTGTCTCTCTTCGAAAGAAAAAGATTTAAGAATTTGTTATAATTAGCAGATGATGAAAAGATGATATGTTGACAAAAAACGACTTGTCAAATAAAATACAATAGATTTTTTGCGTCTTGATCCATTTAATAACATTTTGAAAAACAAGATTCTTCGAAAGGGGAACATCGGATTTGAAAGAAATTATCGTAAATGCCAATCCATATGAGAAGCGGGTGGCGCTTTTGGAAGACCGTCTTCTCACAGAGCTTTATATCGAGAGAAGAAGAAGTAAGAGGATAAACGGAAACATATACAAAGGACGGGTCATCAGGGTGCTTCCCGGTATGCAGGCGGCATTCCTGGATATTGGACTTCAAAAGGACGCC
>JBLIRM010000156.1:0-7974 GCA_049472295.1 bacterium
AAACCTATCATGGTGAGGATATTGAAACGATTATTTCTTCTGAAATTTATAATAACATTAATTCGGTTGTGAAAGAAGTTTTAATTGAAAAATCAAAAAAGGAAATTTTCATACCCATGTCCGTAGTGCCCACAGTTTCCCGACCAAAACCCAGGATAAGGTTTTCATCATAGGGATGGATATACTCGATGCCGTGGAATATATCCAACTCATCTAAGATCTCGGGACCTTCAGGATCTCCCAATGAGATGACACTCAGGGGGAGGATGTCCCCGGATATGACCACATAACATCTCTCATCCACAAACCGGATGGAGCGGATGCTTTCACCCGATGTAAAATCTTCGAGACGTCCGGTCTCTTTCATACCGGAATCAAAGATATAGATGTTCTGCTCTAACCCCGCACCCGAGGTCGTGGCAATCCTCAAATGGTCCTCATATTCATCCATGCTGAACTGATTGAAGACCTCTCCGGTTACGTCGGCGTTGCTGCCATAAACAATGGTTTCGCCATCAAACCAGAATTTATACACGGCCGTGCGGTCAATGTCTTCTTTATGCGTGCTGGTCACATAGAGATTTTCCCCTGTAGCATAGACATGGTCACATTTTCCCAAAATCACCTCTCTTCCGATCTCTCTTGTGGGATCATCAAGGGGCATCCCTACGACCAGAAAATAATCGTGAGACATATGTTCGGTAAGATATGCCACTTCCTCACAATCACATAGCCTCTCATCATTATTTTCATTTTCGCCATGTAATGGGTAATCATGAAAATGCGGTAGTAATTCCCTGGGATCCGTTAATGTCCCATCGAATAATTCCAGAGGCGCTCCCTCGTTCATGAAAACATAGAGGGTATCCCCTACCCTTCGGGACTGGATGTATGTCCCCCAAAACATGAGCTTTCTTTGCAAAATCTCATGAGTGATATCCGCCATGTCATAAATAAAGATTCGCGTCCCATCAGGCTTAATACCGAAAAAGTTCTCACCCGGAAGGACCTGCGTTCCGATAACAACCAGGATATTTTCATGAACATAGAGATGTGTGGGTTCAAAATCTACGTAATCATTCCCTAAATCAATCTCATTTACGACTTCCATGGAATCCGCCGGGGAACCCTTGATAATCAGTACGGTTTTATTGTCGGAGCTATCTTCTCTGATCATATATATATAGGTCCCATCGTTTTTTGCGATATCAGCCTCGTCCACACCAATCACCTGAACATTGGTCGTCGAGTATCCTTCACCGCTGCTGCCTTTATCGCCGACCTCTCCTTCCGATGCCGTTTTCCACCGAATGGTCCCAAAGTTGTATGACCCTCCGAAATTACTATAAGCCGTGCTATAGCTGCTTGATAAATTGGCGTACCCGCTGTAGCTGGAGGCAAACGCAGAATATCCACCTGTAAGGCTTGGGGCATAGGCCGCAGTCCCGTAGCTCGAAGTATAAGCCGCAAATCCTCCCGTAATGCCGGGGGCAAAGGCCATAGCTGCATAACTCGGGGCAAAAGAAGTATATCCGCCGGCTACACCTCCATAACCGCTTAGCAGGTTATACCCGCCGTAACTCGGGGCATAATAACCTGCGCTTGGTGCCATTGCATAGCTTGCCCCTCCGAAAAACCCTCCATAGGCGCCATACCCCGCATAACCATACATGCCACCATACGCTGCATAACCAGGAGAAGATACCGGCCCAGGAACAAAAATTCCTCCGCCACCCCCGCCTCCTCCTCCACCTCCGCCACTACTGCCACCACCTCCGCCACTACTCGTGGAAGGCTCAGGATCAGGCTCAGGGGGTTTGTTTGCCTCATAGAATTCCTTGAGCTTCTTTTTCAATTTTTCACAATCTGTGAATCTGAGAAGGCCCTTGATAGATATACTGACGGATAATGTTGCTGCATATTCTCCATCAACGGCATTCAAAAAAGCCTCTATGGTATAGGTTCCCGAAGGCACAATCATGCCTGCTTCACTCTCCTGGTTCCACTGCACATCAATGGTCTCAGTCTCTTCAGGCTGTAATATCAAAGTGGTAGAAGGCTCTGCATACTGGATATCCGAAGATAGCTGCCGTACAATCTCCCCTTGTTTATCTTTTATAACCACTTCGATTTTTTGTTCTGAAGTACATTCGATAACAGACTCCTCAGTTCCCTTGTTTTTTAATGTTAAGGTAATGGGTATCAACTCAGCCTTATTGTAACTCGACTGATCTGTTTTTAATGAAAATTTTACTGTTGAATTCACTCCCAGTTGCTGACTGGAAAATGTCCCTGAATCTTCATTCGATGGTTTGGGGGTATCCTTATCCCTTTTGGAGAAAGGTAAATACCAGGAAGAGAGATAGCCATTCAATTGCCATAGACGCCACATATTTCCAAAAAAGGAAGACAAATTGGTCATAGATGGTATGGTTGTGAAAGATGTTGGATAAGTCTGCGATGGTGGCCATGGAGTCGTTGGATAAGAGGGAGGAAAATTTGGAATTGTAGGATAAGGAAAAAGGCTTGGATCATACAGTTTCGAAAGATCCGCCTGGGAGATTCCCTGCTGGGCGTAAGTCCTGCCAGTCATTACAATCAAAAAAAGGCACAATGTAATAAATGCAGATATAAAAGCAACCCTTTTCATTGTGCACCCTCCTTGTCTCAAGTTCATTAAAAAGGGTTATTACATGATAAGTCTTGTATATCTGAAAAATATGAAAATAATCAAAAATGGTTGACGGATAAAAAGTCTCTTTTAAAAATTTTTTTCATCTAAAACCTTCATAGAAAGGACAACCAAGATCCATTAAAACGAAGGTGTGCGAGAAGGAAGCGGGAAACGATTCATTGTCGATTATGAAACATCCCTGGATAAAATCATCAAAAGGCAACAGGTAAACCTCGATCTGCAACTATCTTCTATTATACCATAGACGCTTATTATTTTGAAAAGTTACCGAGAGATCATCGGGTGCATATATGTTTTGACATATCTATCAAGGTTATCCCGACCATAATCTACCTAAAAAAATAAATAAAGATATGTGATGCAAAGATGGTTACCCTTGATATTTACCCTGCATAATTGTTAAATTTTAATAGGATCTATTTAAATTTTAATAATTTACTAAAGACATAAATACCGATTTGATGTATGTTTATATCAAACGGCAGACCAGGCATTTTACCATGGACTGAAAGAATTCGAAGGAATAAAGATTTTCAACAGGGGAAATATAAACCGCTTTTCGTCTATTTAATATAAGGATGAGTGTCTTCGAGTCCCCTTGATAAAAAAATTACGCATTATGCTCTTTGAAATCGTAGTTGAAAAATTTCAATTCGCTCCAACATCATTAGGATGGTACCATGAAAAGGCTTATATATATCTTTTTTTTGATCGCATGCTTCACAATCCCTATCCTTAAAAATGTGCAGGCCGAGATAACCATATGGCGGATCGGAAAACTTGATGACGATTTTGATGACTTCAAAAAATCTGCGTTAATCGACTGTAACGCTATAGATTATACCGTATCTGCGGATTGGGCATTGCTGCTCGGCCAAAGCGATCCCAATTGGGGAGAATTCCCTCGATTCCTTTACCCTTATGACGATCACAATCATATCCCCCAGGAGATCATAATCAACTTTGACTATCTTCAGGATTATACCAATCCTATCTTAAACATAAGGGCTACAAAGACTTCAACAGATCCCAATACGCCGCATGCGATAGACCTGTGTAAAGGGGACCCCAGGGATGACTTCCAGATCGGGAGAAGGTCTATAAAAGATTCGCCCTACTTCTGGTCCTATGATTTTCCCTTGGGATATATAACAAAGGGTTTAAATGAAAAAAACCGCATTGTCATACGTTGCAGGGGTCCGGCCGGCATACCTGTGGTCTTTGACTCCCTATACCTTCACATGGATGACACGGATACCGATGGTGACGGGGTAAGCGACGCCGATGAGGGTGCCTGTTCGCTTGATCCGAATACCGTGTGCATTCCCATAAAGAGCTATAATCCTGCGGACGTGAAAAGGATATATCTGCATGTCGATATCCCGGATGGAGCACTCCCCACTTTTCAGGGGGTGCGATTCCTGGATCCGAACGACTTGGGCCTTCCTGCGGGCGATCTCTATTTTCCCTATGAACCCCTGGGATTCAGCATCGAGGATATCGGAACAGGAGAAAGAATCGATATATACATCGGGTTTGAGGACCCGCTTTACTCCTCAGCCCGCTTCTATGCCTATCAGGATACCAATACCTGGGTGGAAATGGGATTTGCCTTTCTTGACGCAAACACAGCAATAATCTCATTGCATGATGGGGGTTTAGGAGACTCCGACGGTGCAACTGACGGTGTCATTCATGCCGCAATTACCCTCTCCTACCCCGACACTCTCCATACTCAAATCGAAAAGGGTGAATGCTTTATCAATACCCTTCATCGGAGAAAATACAATGGAATCAAGCATTGAGTATCCCGTGACCATGCTCATGCGTATGATCCTGGTCTGCCTCTTTTTGGGATGGGGAATAATGCAACCATTAACTGCCTCTGCACAAGTCCCTGACATGACCATGAACGCCACTCCCAATCCCGTAGGCTCAGGCGCCAGGGCCATGGGAATGGGAGGGGCCTTTATCAGTGTTGCGGATGATGCCACCGCAGCATCCTGGAACCCCGGAGGATTACTCCAGCTTACCAAACCCGAAATCTCTGCCGTGGGTTCCTTTTTTTCGGGCAGCATCGATTATAAGACCTCCGGTATCAATGGGGACATCGAAGACACCTCCCCTGATATCTATCACCTGAATTATCTCAGTGCAGTGCTCCCTTTTACAATGCTGCAGCGCAATTTTGTCTTTTCCCTCAACTACCAGCACCTGTATGAATTCTCTCTGGAAAACAGATTCACCTGGATGGAGGTAAATTCCATAGCCATGATCGATCTCTCTCATAATGATTACAAATATCAGAAGGGCTCTTTGAACACCCTCTCCCCTGCCTTGGGCATCCAGATCAATCCATCCCTGTTTATGGGCGTTACCCTCAATATATGGGAGGATGATATCCTGGACAACGGATGGGAAAACATCAATATTCAGGCTGCCCAAGGGATTGATCTGGGCTATGAAAAGAGAATGCACAGTGAAATATATGAAAGATATGATTTCTCCGGGTTCAATATGCACCTGGGGTTCCTCTTCACCTCCGATTATCACACCCTCTGGGGCGGAAAACGGAAATTCCGGATCGGGGGGGTCGTTAAGACCCCATTCGATGCGGACATTCGGCATGAAAAACAGGAGATATTCTATGAGGACTATCCGGGAAACCCGGTGTTGAATAACTATTATGAATCCACATCCTCACAGGAGCTTACCATCAAAATGCCACTATCCTATGGATTGGGGGTATCCCTGTATTTTACGGATTCCTTTTGCATGGCACTTGATGTATACCGCACCCACTGGGAGCAATATCTGCTCGTTTACCCCTCCGGTGTTGAGCGAAGCCCGATCAACAAGGAGTTCAAGGATCAGGCGGATATAGATCCCACGACCCAGATCAGATTGGGGGGGGAATACCTTTTCCAGAAACCGGGCAGGATCATACCCGTTCGACTTGGGGCCTTTTATGATCCTGAGCCTGCAACGGGCCGGCCTGATGATATCTATGGGATCAGTATCGGTACCGGCATCTCATACAGGGAGATTTTTTCTATTGATTTTGTTTACCAGTACCGCTTTGGCGACAAAAAGGAGGCAGAGTCCATGCATGGGGCAGATATCGTGGGTGAGGTAAAACAACACTATTTTTACACCTCGATTATTTATTATCTCTTTTGATGCGGGAGAATCACTCCCTCCCAACCTTGTGAGCCAATACTTTACTGCTGCATATCAGGAACACACATCTCATCATCAAGCCTGCAATCTTCCCATTGATGCTGTTTCCCCCCCTCCCTGTGAACATACATATTTACTCAGCATATATGAAAACTTTCTGCAGATTCCTACGCTGCAAACCATAAACCTATAACAGCGGTTCTCCATCTTCCATCCCCATGAGCGAAGACATTTACGAACCAATACAGAAAATGTTTTGAGCGGACATATTTACAGAGCGATATAGGGAGGCTTTTTCTGAATTTTCTCTGCGAAGCGGAGCGTATAAGATTAAGATTGGCAACCACAATAAAACAGGCCACCCGCATTTCGGGTGGCCTGTAGACTCATGAAAATCAATGGAGGATGATGAGTTGATCATGAGTACATATCAATCGATTTTAATATGTGCTTAATTTATCCAGTACATCTACCTCCTGTGATAGGGTACTATCACCGATAGCAGCCATTTCCGCCTCGAAATAGGCCTTGAATGCCGTGAACGACTGCTTGTACGGATCGGAAACCCTCAGCGCCGTAGACTGTCGCTCCCACTGACCGAGATTCACCGATGCCTCAAGCGGAATCGGGGAGGTGGGCGGATAGCAGCGATAAGCGACATAGGGCTCCACAGAGGTATAGATCGGGATACAGGACATGCCATCCTCCTCATCCATAAAGGATCCAACCGGCACATCATCCTTGAGGCTAGTCCTCTCATCGATGATCCAGTTTTTCAGGAGGTTCGCATACCGGGTGAGCAGGATGCCCTTTCTGATTCCACTGTTCTCAAAGTATTCCGGCTGGATATCCCCAAAGGTAATGATTTCGCTCATACTGTGAGCACTGCCCAGCCTGTCTTCGTAGGTCACACTCAGCTCTATCTGATTGGCATCCTCTGCGGTTATGTTATTGGGATCGAGCCTGCTCAACTTGAGGATTATCATCCCGCCCTTTGTCCCTTCCTCCGTGGTTTTAGAGGGGAACAGGGTATTGACCTTCATGAGTTCTCCGGTAGCCTCATCCGCCTCCGGAGAACCGTAGACCTTCTCGATCTCGAACCCGGCTGATGCAAAGCTCAGATTCAGATTGAATACCAGCGGTGTTACCATGAATTCGAATTCCTCGTCCATCTGCTCCCTGAAACCTGTGGGAGAAAACACCGAATAGTAGTTTGCACCCCTGATCTTCGTGATAAACTCCACAAGTTCGGTATTGAAATCCACCCCGATGCCGATAAAGGTGGAATAGATCTTGTTATTCGCATTGGTCTCCGCCATGCCCAGGAGACCCGAGTTGCTCGTATCGCCAGTGTTCGGCATCATGTCCGTCAGGAATATGATCCTGTTTTCATATTCAGTGTGATCGATATCGATGAATGGTGTGAATTTGCTCGTGGCCATTTGCATCCCAGCGGCAAGATTTGTGGATCCGCTGGCAGAGATCCCCATGATGTCATTCTTGAGTTGCTGAACATTGGTCTCGCCGATCAGGGTCAGCGAATGGCGGGTCCAGGCGGATGAATTGAAAAGAACGAGCCCGAAACGATCCTCCGCATTGAGATGGTCAATGAGTGCCACCAGGGCCTCATCAGCTACTTCTATCTTGGTTTGAGTGAGGTCTTCCCCCTGTTCAGCTTCATGCTTGTTACCAAAACGGTCATAATAATAGCTGTTGAATCCTGACCGCATAGAGCCCGAGACATCCAAAACTACTACCAGGTTTAGCTTCTTTCTCTGGAAATCCTCCTTTTTGATCCCGGAATTGAGCCCCACGGACATAAAGTATTCCTTATCACCGGAAAGGGGATCATCGGTTACAGCGGGCAGATACGATGGGCAGAATAATTCCGTGCACTCTTCCTGCTGCCCGGTATCAAAATAATAGTCATAGAACAGTCCTTCATAGGTCACATCAGTAGGTATGGGCAGATAATCATTATCGATGTTCTGGCGGAAGTTGTTTATGTCCTTTGCCCCCCCTGTGGAATAACCGATATTGGAGGAGGGGCTGTAGCTGTAATAGGCAAATCCGCCGTAAGCCATGCCATAGCCGCCTCC
>JBLIRM010000157.1:0-7919 GCA_049472295.1 bacterium
AAGGATCGGCCTGAAAAACAGGGATCCTTGAACGCCAAAAGGTATAGCAAACCATCCGAAAAGGAGCTGAAGGAAAGGCTGACCCCGCTTCAATATAAGGTGACTCAAAAAGACGGAACGGAAAGGGCTTTCAAGAATGAATACTGGGACAACAAGGCGGAGGGGATCTATGTGGACGTGGTATCTGGAGAACCCCTTTTCAGCTCTCTGGATAAATTCAAGTCGGGCACAGGCTGGCCCAGCTTTACAAGGCCCCTTGAACCGGGAAATATTGTTGAAAAGGAAGACCGGAGTCTATTTACGAAAAGGACGGAAGTGAGAAGCAGGCATGGGGATTCCCATCTGGGTCATGTCTTTCCGGATGGTCCTCCCCCCACCAATCTTCGATACTGTATCAACTCCGCTGCCCTTCGTTTTATCCCTAAGGAGGACCTGGAAAAGGAGGGGTATGGCGAATATAAGGCCCTTTTTGAAAAACATCATGACACACCCTAGTGTCATGTCAACGATAATATGTCATTTCGAGGAGCCGTGGAAGATTCCTCGTTACACTCGGAACAAGCTCTGAAATCTTAAGATTTCTCGCTTCACTCGAAATGACATTTCTTGATTGGCACGGCACTGGGAATATGCCACTGCTTCGCTTTTCGATCTTCTCCGCCAATAGTTGCCTTTCATAGCCGAATCGATTCACTCCAGGTGTTCACCTCTGTATTCCGTCTAATTCTCAGCGAAGATGACGTACCTTATACTGACTGTCACCGTATGATTAAAGTCATAATGGTCATAGCGATCACCCCACCATCCAAGCTTTTCTTCTGTATATGTATGAGAAATACCGGTTATGATGGCCTTGAGGAAATAGGGTTTGATATAGCTCACTATGGCATCCCCCACCTTGGCATCATAGGTCGTGAGGTTTGGGTACATCACCGGTTGCATCAATGCCAAATCACTCAGCGTAAGACCGTGCCATACAGTGTTGCTTATCTTCAGGCCGACTGTGGGTGTGGCATAATCCGTTGCCGGTGACCAGTTGACTTTTACCCAATCCAGACTATAGGATGGGTGCCAGAAACCATCATCATATGCAGAATAGGGATGCTCGTACGGGGCATACGGACCAAAATCAGCCTCGGGATACCAATCGGGATTGACAGTGCTGCCCACCATGGACTTAACATAAAAACCGGTCACCACAGGGCTCCTCCAGGTATGGTTGTAATACTCATGCCTCTGGAAATAGATATTGACATCCCCTGCACCATAGACATTCACCCGTTCCGTAACCGCGCTGGAAGCAGCAAATCCTCGGTCATTGATCGCCACCACCAGTTCCCTGTAATCATGGGTATGATAACCGTCGGGCAGACTGCACGTCCAGACATGCTCCC
The DNA here is from genome assembly GCA_049472295.1 of bacterium. Classification (GTDB taxonomy): domain Bacteria; phylum SZUA-182; class SZUA-182; order DTGQ01; family JAFGSM01; genus JBLIRM01. The sequence continues at coordinate 1,395 of JBLIRM010000157.1, forward strand.
TGTCACCTAGGCGTTCCAGGTAGATCCTGGCCTCATCCGATTCCAGCAGGTCCAGATATACGGTTTCGACCGGGGAGTCACCACGGGCCTCCACCTCTGTTGTCAGGACCAGTTCATTATGATCCAGCTTGACCCAGCGAATCAGAGGCTCCTCAGGGGCCTCAATGAGCCCGGCATAGAGTCTGAAAACTACCCTCTCGCTCATGTATGCCTGATCCGGAGGGTCGGTGTCATAGGCCCTCACGTTGGCCGCACGGATGACCTCCGTTCCCTTCCAAAGGTAGCTGGGTGACAGTGTGACGGAATAATAGCCGGTACCTGTATAGTCCTCAACCATCTCTACGGATGTGGTGCCCGGGTCATCCGGATCGCCCAGATAGAGGGTGACGCTCTTGACACCGTAATAATCGCTCACATATGCACAGACCAGAGAGTGCACCTCATCGAAGTATGCATAATGGATCCGTGGTTGACCTGAAACCGTGGGATCGTGAGGCAGTTTTGCAGTGATAAAGGTATCCGGGCCCAACACCAAATCCAACAGGTTGAATTCGTCATCGATAACGCCATCCCCATCCCGGTCCCAAATCCCTTCATTATCATGCCAAGTCTCAGGATCCACCAAAACACTCCAGTCCTCCAGACCCTTTTCTGCCATCCCGCCGTTGATCCGGTCATAGTAACGGATCTTCTGCTCCCCTGCTTCCTCTGTACCGCCTGCCACCCATATCAGGGCATCCCGGAAGGTGACCTTGGGCGCGGAGGGGGCATTGCCTGAGTAAACAAGGTAATTGATGAGATTCCCGTTTCCGACATCAATGCTCAGCTTGGAGCAGACCGACTCGAATCTGGCCATATATGCACGCCAATCCCCGACATTCTCCCAGTAGCCATCCTTGTGCAGTGTCAGAACATCAGCCAGCATCTGCGTCATATAGATGGAGACCGGCGCACCGCTCTCCAGAGCCCTCAGTTCATCCATGGTCAGGGATATAGGGAGAATGCCTGCGCCCGTATCCACGGAATCGATCACCCAGTAAACATCAGGCAGCTCAGGATACACACCGCCCGGCTCAAGCAGATTGATCTGGGCATTGCCCTGTTCGAATGTGGCCACATTCCGGTTGCCGATCCTCAGGGTAAATGATGGGATGATATTGCTTGCTGTGGCTGTGCCGTAATTGTATACCTTGAGAAATAGTTTGATGCGGGCCGCATCAGTCGGATTCAGGCTCCGGGCTGTAGACCACTCCTCCTCCGCAAGCACGGATCCGCCCTGAGATTTGGTGACCCCTCTGGTGAATGTCTCAGATTCACTCCCACCATAGTTGGCGTGGAAGCTAGTCGAGACCTCCCCTCCGAAATCCGTCAGGCTTGCTTTTACCGTAGCGGTTATCTCAGTCCCCATCTCCCAGTTGGTCTCGTCCGTATGGGAGTGGGTAATCTCGGTCTCGGCATTCCAGGTCCTTCCCTTTGAAAGGGACTTGCCGCTGGAAGTGGTGATATCCTCGTTCAGGGTTATTGCATATCCCTCGAGCCTGATCACGATATCCGGATATGCCGGCACCATGGGCAGGTTTCCGGGGTCTTCCACAGAGACATCCATGTATGCACCCGATACCTCCATACTATCAGAATAGGGGTCCTGGTCCGTAGAGGGTTGAAGCGGGTCCGTCTTGAAGTATGATACGCTGGGGTCGCTCTTCACATCCCCCTCGTCCCAGAGCATGAACTGTCCCGACATCCAGTTGTAGGTATAGCCATAATATTCCAGGTAGTTGGGTATCCCGTCATTGTCCGAATCCACCAGATCGCCATCTGTGACCCCGTCCGAATCATCATCCGCATCCTTGGGTGCTATCAGAGCATCATGATCATTATTGGGAATCAGTGCATAATCACTGAAGATGCCGCTTTCCCCGAAGATCTCACTGAAATCATATATGCCGTCCCGGTCCTGATCGCGATCCATTGGGTCAGTACCCAGAAGTGCCTCTATATCATCAGGCAGGTAATCCCCATCGCTGTCCGGGAAATCCGAATCAGCGATCATATCCCATAAGATCCCGAGATTGATGGGAATAGTAATGCTCCTTTCAGAGGATATTGCGGGATTTGATGAGGAGACCACCTTTACCCTGGCCTCGAGATGGTCTTTGAGTGCAGGTATCTTCCACAGGTCAAAGACATTATCCAGATCGACCCGTCCCGTTATCGGTTCCCTTGTCATCAGCCAATACAGGGCGGTGCTCTCCATATCATAATGGCCGGTATTCACAAGGTTCTTTTCTATGTTCCGGGAATAGGGATCGCCCCCTTCCACTTCGATAATGATCGAGATATCCACCTCAGGGATCAGATCCGATGTCCACTGCCAATCAATGGATTGACCCGTACCGATCTGCCAACTATCCCCCTCTTTTGGGATACGCAGACTGATCTGTGGCTCGCCAGACTCGGTAATGGTGAAGTTCTGGTTACATTCGTCATATATATCCGGATGATTGGCATCGGAAAGTCTGACGATGTTCTTATTGCCTATGGCTTCTGGAGGTATTCCTGAGATGATCCATGAATAGGTTCCGTCATTCGGAAGGGATTCCGCAATCGTATAGGTGTAGGTTGCACCTGCATCAGTGGAAAGCTCTATCTTCACGCTTTCGATAGTGGAGCTTGCATACCATAAGATATCATACGTCCCCTCTTTGACCCAGAGTTCCCCTTCATTTGGGGCAAGAAGGGTGATTTTCTCCGAATGCCCCTCAGAGATAATGGCAAAGGTCCCATCCGAATCGTCATATATCCCCGGATTATCTGCATCCATGATCCTTATCATTTTTTTTGAACCGACCACCTCAGGGGGTATGGAAGTCCATGTATAACGGCCGTCATTCGGAGTAAGGTTCACAATCGGGGTCTCGGTCCATATTCCCTGCCCGATTTGCGATAGGAGCAGGATCTTCACATCCTGGATACCTGTGCTTGCACTCCATGTGATCTCCCGATTGCTCCCCACCTTCCATATCTCACCGCCATCCGGGGCATCCAAGTGGATCAGTCGAGGCAGTATGGTGAAACTGGCATCGCTCTTATCATAAACATTCGGATTTTTGGCATCGGAGATAATGATCCGGCAAAATTTTCCGCAGACAGGGATTGAATCGCAGATATAGATGCCGTTGTTTGGTGTTGCATCGTTTTTATTGGGATCAACTGTCATCACAATGGTGTGTGTATCCCCTGCATCATAATATGAAATCTCGATTTTCACATTTTTGATCTGCGAACTTGCTTCCCAGATAATCTCTTCCGGCGTACCCGACTCCCAGGTTTCACCGCCATTGGGACTCAATACCTTGATGGAGGAGGCTTTGGCCTTTGATTCTTCCTTGCCGAACGCATAGGGCACGTACCATGGCAAAGTCGGAGCTGATTTCACAGAAAAGGACATTGAATATGCATTGGTATACGTCAAGGAAGGTACCGAAGGGATTTGTAATGATAAGGGAGGTTGCGATTTTTGAAGCAAGATGGTCGAGTTTCCGCCATTGTGAGATAAAGCAGATTTTCCTGTCCTGGGAGTAGATGAGGATATGTTAAAAACGGATGGATAGCTGGAATAAATACCCAACGCACTGTTTTTGGGATAAAGAAAGGTTTTAGGATTTTTATTCGTCTTTGTATTATTTGCAGTATTATTTGAAAAATTATTGAAATTGACCGGAACATTCCTTGATACATTCCAATCCTTCTGGGACAAGTTCAGTTTTGACAAGGAAATCATCTTTTGAGCAGTTTGGGTGAGAGTCCCATATGTATTATTGGGTAATCCGTATGTATTATTGGGTAATCCGTAAACAGTATTTTGATATCCCAATAAATTTATAATAAGAATAGATCCACAGATAATAAGAACGGAAATAATCGCATTCCTTCTCATGATATCACTCCTTATCAAAATTGATTAATAGATTGTTGTTATAATGTAGATAAGGGAAAGTTGCACGGAATAACAACGATAAGACTTTTTAGGATATGCTATAATTATCCTTTAAAATAATAATTCTCAAAGTGCTAATCAAAAGACTTAAAAAATTTTTAGAATATGAATCGAAAAAAATGATGCGCTAACGAGCTGCAAAAATATTTGGAAAAAAGATGAAATGTTATTGAGAAATTCTAGATAATCATATAATTTTTTCTTAATTATACAAAGTGATATGATATTTTGTCAACAGTTTAGCACCTTTTTGTCATCTTTTATCAATTTCATAATATAATCATATTTTATTATTCAAAGCAGGTGGCCTCTTTCCGGGTTGCATGGATCCTCTTCTGGCTGGTATCATCTTAAAGGAGGCTTTCGGTCCTATAATCTTCCAATCGATCTTTTTTTAGCGATCCCATATCTGATCCGCAACCATATTTATGATATATTAAGAGACATCATGCGAACCCCGTTCAAAATAATCCTGATCCTTCTGGTTATCGGAGGCATTATTCTTCTCAGCCTCCTGATTAAAGGAAAGATCATGCGCCATTCCATCGGGGATAGAACCGCCCGGACGAGCGCTCAAAAACCGGACAACCCAAAAGAGGTTTCCCCTGGGAGGGATGATCTGGAAAAAACTGCAAGGGACACTGCCAGAGGGATGCATAAAGACCGGAACGGGAAATCCTCGTTATCCCAAAGGGATCAATCCCTGGATCAAAAAATGAAAAAAGGGATAAATATCCCGGCCTCCCCTTCCGATATTAGTGAATCATCGGATTTGCCCGGTATATTTGAAGTAAAACTGGAAGACATTGCAGTATACGATCCCATCCGCCAGGGGTATATCCTCAAAGATATCGATCTTTTTATAAAGGATGACATCAGGGATGATCTGTTATCACTGTTAAAAGTGCTCAACAGAAAGGATATGCCACCGGATTACTTCCGATCTCATGATTATCAAACGGCATATAGGGAAATCGACCTTTTTTATCACGACACATATATATGGCCCTTTTTTACCAATACCGAAGCCAAGATCAATTTCTTTCTCCATCAATTCAGCCGTTATGCCGCAGACAACGAAGAATGGCGATACTATGAAAAGGACCGGTCTGACTGCTCGCAATTTTCCCAGAGAATTTATCTCTTCCTCTCTCCAGAAGAGATCTTTATGCCGGACAGGAATTATTTCCTTTTTCTCTTCTCCAACATGGAGAACCGCGCTGAAAGAAAAAAATTATGCAACAAGATCCCCGCGGTCTTTTATACCACCCTCACACCTTATGTATTAAAAAAGGATTTTCAGGGCACATCCCCTCCTGTCCAGGGCCATGCCATGATATCCTTTGCTCCGGACAACCAACCGAAAAACTGGATTCTCGCAGAACCCCAGAACGGGACCTTCATTCGTTACGGAGAGGATGTGACCGGTATCCTCAGCGAAGAATATACCCAGCACTCCCTGATCTGCAAACTCGGCAAAATCCTGGACATCAACAGCGATGAATCACATGAGGCCAATATCGAAACCGCTGGGGTTTACTTTATTCCAAGTGCAGGATATGAGGATAAAAGATTCCGCACGGATGACCCCAGAATGGATTATGACTATCAACCTGTCAGGATGGAGGATCAGACCTACCGTATTTTCAGACTCATCTCATATCATTTGGGCCGCGTGGTGAACAAGGAGTCCATAAACCGTATGGACCTTCTGCGCACCCTGGAGTCAATTTCATGGGCCGGAGACCCCTCCGGGCTTAGATGGCAAGAGGCTGTGGAGTCCTCTGTAGATACAATGATGTATGGTCTAATGGACCTTGAAAAATCCGATCTTCGGAGGATCCAAAGGGAGATGAAGGCACTCGAAAATCTCTCCGGTGCGCGGTTCGGGATCTCATCCGGAACCCACAAATCGATTAAAAAATTCAGTTACCTCCTCCATTTAAAGATGAAGCCCTTCCTCTGATCACTCCTATCATCTTTTCTTGATAATATTATCATTATGTTTTTATTACTGTTCATTTGTCTATTAAAAGTTTTAGTTTAACTATTTATTATTTTTAATCTATCTTTCATATATATATTTATTTTATAGTGTGCCGATTCTTTTGCCAACAATCAGGGATTTCTTATGCATCATACAACCTGCATCATTGATAAGGGCTATTGCTTTTTGACTTACTCCAAATATTCCACTATATTCTGAATTGATTCAATAATGGAATAAAGGGGGGAGATGAGAATGATTACAGACGGTTTTACCTATCTGGCAGTGATCGTCTTCTTTGCCGGTGTGGTTGTATGGGCTGAAAAGGTCCATAGAGGCAAATTCTTCAAATACGTCCCTGCGGTAGTTCTCATCTATCTGGGGGCCATGCTGCTTTCCACATTTGCGTTATGGAAAAAGACAGACGATATCAACTTCTATTATACCCTGTCCAAAAACAATCTTTTGCCTGTCATGATCTTTCTGATGTTGCTTCGATGTGACCTGAGAAAGATCATCAAGCTGGGCCCGCGGATGC
>JBLIRM010000158.1:0-7872 GCA_049472295.1 bacterium
TTTGGCAGTGGCTTATATGGTATGTATGGCGGCATGTATGGCGGACTCTACGGCATGTATGGCGGCATGTATGGCGGACTCTACGGCATGTATGGCGGCATGTACGGCGGACTCTACGGCATGTACGGCGGACTCTACGGCATGTACGGCGGCATGTATGGCGGACTCTACGGCATGTATGGCGGCATGTACGGCGGTCTCTATGGTATGTATGGCGGCTACGGCGGCTTATATGGCATGATGGTGTAACGAATCATATGGGAACATAACACCTGATAGAATTTTTTACAGCAACACAGTTTGTCTAATAAGACATCCTTTTAAAAAGGGATATTTCCTTTTCCCTAACGGGATTTTGAATTATCCCTTTTTTCTTGTCTTCTCGATCAAAAAAATATTCCCCGGAGATTTAAAGTGTTGATTAATACTTGTCCGGCAATAGGAATCACCATGTGATCCAAATCGAAATATACAGGTTTTTCTCAGATGTTGAGACCCTTGCAGGGATGGCTTAATCCGGAAGCTATTAAAAGGTGAAAGAACAGGGTGAGGTTAGGGATATGATATAGCTCTGCCCGGGTTCTACCGGAAAATTATGGCCGGATGGCTTTCCCCAGAACAGATAGGCGGATTCCCACTTATCCGAAAGCAAATTCACTCTTTCGATGGCAATCACACACCCCGCCATTTCTTCTATCAGGGAATGACTATCTGTGCTGAGGGAAAGGGTCCAGACCATGGTATGGGTACCCAAGGGAAAGGCATTGGCGTAGCCTGGGGTGGCATCTGCGGAAAGTATCCACGGCTCTTCGCCATTCTTAATCCTGGCGCTTGAAAAATCCGTGGGCTGTCCCCCATAGGTCATGGTGTCAATGGACATATTCCTTTTTGCATCGGTGTCAAAGAGTCCGATCTCCCCATTCTCCTTGTTAAGCTTGAAGCCGGTGTGGGTGTTACCCTGCTCCTCATCGTTATCCGCCCAGAAAACAAGATAGCCCCCCGGCGGGATGCTGACCCCGACAGGTATCTGCCAGCGGGTCGGGTTGCCCAGATCGTCGGTGAGATACATCCCCCCCATATTTAAAGGAGAAGCACTTGAATTGTAGATCTCGATCCAGTCCTCGAATCTGTCATTCGGATCGTCAGGGTCCTTGATCATGCTCCCATTGTCCGCCATAAACTCATTGATGAAAAGCGGTGGGGGTTCATAGCCTACGATGTAACAATAGGTCAATGCCGGGGCTGTGACCGGATCGGTGAACTCAAGCCCGATGTCGTCGTCGGTTACAGTGACATAGTAATCCACAATGGTGTCCTTTACAGATGCAGGGATCTGCGCGCCAAAGAGACCGTCACCACTGCCCCCGTCGTGGTTCAGCCCGTCATCGAGCATAGGGATGTTCACTGACTGACTGCTGGCGGCAATATATGTGAGAGCGACACTGTCCACAGCGCCGTCATCGATGACCGTGCATGTCACCCAAACCACTTCGCCCCCGGCCGGTGATTCTGGGGCGTGGGCGGTACCGGAAATGACGGGCGGGGCATTATTGGGACCGTTGGCAGCCTCCTGCGTTCCTGTCATGAAGCCCCATTTGCCTGCCCCATCAGGGTATCTTCCATAGGAAACATCAGGAAGCTGGGGCCCAAATGTGAGAGAGTCCACCAGCGTCACACCATCCGCACCAAACAGGGCGATCTCCTCACCCTCCGCAGCCAGTCTGAAACTGGTATGGGTAAGACCTTGCCCATCGTCGTTATCCGTCCAGAAAATAAGATACTCCCCCGCCGGGATGCTGCTGACTCCAGTTGGGACCCGCCACTGTTTAGGATTGTCCAGATCGTCGGTGAGATACATCCCCGCCATATTTACGGCATAACCATTTGGATTGTAGATCTCGATCCAGTCGTCAAAACTGTTATTAGGATCGTCAGGGTCCTCGTTCGCGCTCTCATTGTCTGCCATGAACTCGTTGATGTAAAGCAATGGGGCTTCATAACCCACGATATAATAATGGGTCACAGACGGGGCTTTGACCGGATCGGTGCTCCCGGCCCCGGTGAGGTCGGTTGCAGTGACATAGTAGTCTACAATGGTGTCCTTTACAGATTCGGGGACCTGCGCGCCAAAAAGACCGTCACCAATGCCCCCGTCATGGTTCACCCCGTCATCGAACATAGATATGCTCTCTGCAGGGTTGCTGCCGGAAATATATGTGAGAGTGACACTCGCCACAGCACTGTCATCGGTGACCCTGCATGTCACCCAAACCACTTCGCCCCCGGCCGGTGATACTGGAGAGTGGGCGGTACCGGTAATAGTTGGCGGGGCATTATGGGAGCTATTGGCAGCGCCCGGCGTTCCTGCCATGAAGCCCCAGTTGTCTGCCCCGTCAGGATATCTGCCATAGGAAACATCGAGAAGCTGGGTGCCAAATGTGACGGAGTCCACCAGGGTACCATTTGTTGCAAACAGGCCGATTTCTTCACCCTCCGCGCCCAGCTTGAAGTTGGTGTGGGTGTTCCCCTGTTCCTCATCGTCATCCGCCAAGAAGATCAGGTGCCCTCCGGCCGGAATACTGATCCCTGATGGGACGGGCCACTTGGTCGGGTTGTCCAAATTGTCGGTGAGATACATCCCTGCCATATTCACAATCGAGCTACCTGAATTATAGATCTCGATCCAGTCGTCAAAACTGTTCGGGTCATGAGGGTCCTCGAAAGAGCTGTCATTGTCGGCCATGAACTCATTGATATAAAGATCTGCAAATGCCTTGGTTTTGTTGCCGAAAGTGGCAAGACCGGGCAGGAATGTAAATAGGAGAAGAGTTAGGATGACGGGGTGAATCAAAGGATGAAGTCCCCTCTTTTTTAAAATAGTTTTACAACTCTCCTGCCCGGTCTTTGATATCCATTTCATAAAAGCACCTCTACCCATCCTTTTTTAATCATTGCAATCCATTCCCTACCTTATCTCAAGACCCCTTTTGATTGTATTTGAACATCAAGATATTGGCCCTTTTCCCCTTACGTTCATTCGAGATAAAAAGATCCCCTTCCGGATTAAAACAAATCCCTTCAGGCTGTCTGAATGCCTTTTTGCTCAATTCCTCTGCTGCGATCATCTCTCCCTTCCGGTTACAAACAATGAGCATCCTGTCAACCGAGGAAATGATGTAGATATTCTTTGTTTTTGGATGAACAGCAATGCCGGATGGGCGAAAATCAATATCCTCCTCTACCTGGTTGAATATCTTGAACAGACCGATGAATGATTTTGTGGTTAAAAGATCCCCTCCCGGATCCTTTAAACTCTTCATATCAATTATGCAGGCCGGTTCTTCAAAAATCTCTTCCGTATCCAGATCAAATCGGTAAACAGCCTTCTTCCCTTTTAATTCCTTGCATTTCTTTTTGAGATAAGGAGAACCCTTGCATGCAATAAGCAGTGCATTTGATTCTTCATCAAAGGCCAATCCTTCCGTATCATTTTTCCTTGACAGTTTTGTATTGATCTTTCTTACCTTTGGGGGACCATTTTCAAAATCCTTTATCTGAAGAATGGTGCCATTGCTTTGTAAGATATAGGCAATTTTTTCTACGATTTCTATATCTTCACAATCCCTTCCCTCGCCGAATTTGATGTCTTCTGTGACCTTTCCCTTCTCAATATCAAATTCATACATTGCCCCTATCTCATCCTGTATGCATATCAATCGGTTTTGTTTGAAATATGACAAACCGGATATCTCGTCCAGACGGTGAGGCAATTTAAATTTCTTCGCCGGCTGGCTTAATGTATATGGAAAAATGAAATCCCCGGTCCCCTTATACACCTTTTCACCTGGGATACCATTCTTATGTTGAGAAAGGTGCATACCCTCTCGGATGAGAGGTATGAGAAGCAGAACTGAAATGGCGATTGTGATGATCATGCCTTTTCTTTTCCATATCTCCATTATATTCATCCTAATTTAAGCCTTGAGGTTTTATTTATGTTCATGACACATAATCGCCGTTGTAACTGATGAGTGCTGCATGCTTCACACCCTCGATCTTTAAAAGCCTATCCACGAGAGTGGCATCATTCGCCTGGATCCGGACCTCAATCATCAATTCCACGCCATTCGTGTTCACGGTCCGGGATTGGAGCCTGTGTGCGGGCAAAACCTTTTGAAGCTCCGCCTCGGTTCCATTGTTATGGTGTATCACCAGGAGATAAGGGTCCGCACTGCCGAAGTGTGCCCGGCTCAACAAAAACACGAATAGTCCGATCATGGGACTCCCCACGATGGCCACCATATAGAAACCTGCCCCACAGGCCAGCCCCACTGCAATGGCCCAGAACATGAATACGATGTCTATGGGATCCTTGATGGCGGTGCGAAAGCGTACAATACTGAGGGCGCCTACCATCCCCAGGGATAGGATGACATTGGAACTGATGGGCATGATGATGAGTGCCGTCACCAGCGCGGTCATGACCAATCCCACGTTAAAGTTTCGAGTGTACAGGACCCCTTTAAAGGTCTTACGGTAGATATAAAATATAAACAGACCGACAACAAAGGCGATCATCAGGGTAAGTATAACCCGCCCCACAGTGAGGGGATGGTCAACATAGGAGAGACTACCCAGTGTCTTCAGCAATTGATCCAGCGTCCCCATATCAATTATCCTCCCAGTCATTGTATTTGTAATGCTTCTTACAGATGACGAACTTCCCGATAGATAGCCGCGGCCGGATCGTACTGGGGAAAAGCCCACGAATGGCCTGGGGCAGGAAATGATCATACTTGATCTCGAGAATGACACCGGGCTCCTCTATAGCCCCCATGGTGAAGACATCCCGGTCAAAAAGCGTCACGCAGTCGAGTCCGGTGTGCAGGCCGATATCGAATGTGATTCTGACATTCCCCATGGGATGAATATAGGCCTCCCGGTAATAGTCAACGATCACATTAGGCCGCAAAAGGTTGCGCCTGCACTCTAAGTAAAAGGCCCTGAGAAGGCGGTTTTCAGACACCGCCAGAGAGGCGACATCCCCTGCCAGTATGCAGTCTGCCTCCTCACGTGTGAGGCGTGTACTTTCCTTGCCTATGAATTGGTCCAGTTTGACCTTTTTCTCGAGCTTGATTACGGCATCAGTGTGATCGTAAATGCGCATCCGGTACTTTTTACGACGGGCGACACCTGCCTGCTTTTCAAAAAGGGCGGTGCTCTTGAAATCATCGAAATAAAGGCTCCGGATGTGATACCTGCCGTCCGGACCTGCATGCGGGTCGGGCGATAAAAGGGCAGAGAGCCGGCTTCGAAGGATCCGGTACTGAGGGGGATCGATGTAATATTTCAGCTCATGTCGAAGGTGCAGACCTTCTCTCTCTATCATGTGTCTCCAACCCCTGTTCCCCTACTTCTGCAGAGTTCCACCCGATTCATAAACTTATCTCCTTCTCGACTATGATTATTTAACACTAAAGGCGCTCCTCTATCATTTTATAAACCTTCGCCACAAGGGGGCTATGAATTGTTTATATCAATTCACATGCCAAGAATTCAAAAAAATTTAACATTGAGTTAACACTGCATTTGCATTGATTTAGCATAGTAAATCCATCGATCAGTTCAAAATGGCAATGATTGGTTGCGTGCCGACTCGACCGGATAGGCGAGCTATAAGACCGGATGGGCGAATTCTAAAACCCTGTTTCCTGAAGATTCCCAAATGCCCATTTAATGATCTTTTCAAAGTTCGTATTGCATACGCAGGGAGATCGCTTCCCCCCTGCCTTCTTCACCGGACACACCATCCTTCAGAGTGGTTTTGATATAATTGGCCATAAGTCGGACCCTTTTGCCTGGGTAATAATTCACACCCAGGGCAAGGTTCTCTGCGCCGACTCCCCTGTGATTGTCCTCAACATCCAGGTAACTGAAGCGGGATACCAGTTCCAGGGCACCATATTTAGTATCGGGTTTGACCTGTCTGAATGTCCCATTTTTATAAGGCCGGTATTCACCAGTCAAAAAATAGCTTCCCTGGATGTAATAACCTGTATAGGTGGCATCCTCGCCATCTGCTGCCTTTATCTTCGCAGTCATGTGTTCTGCCTGCAAAGAAAAGGCCCCCATGATCCACGCCCATTCCACACCCAAAAGCCGAACATCATCCGTTTGAATTTCAATGCTTCTGATGATTTCTCCCGCAGTATGTACCCCGGCACGCTCTTCGATCCGATATATTTCTCCCCCAAAATCCCTTTCAGATCCTGAAATCCCAAAATGAAGGACCCGTTTTTTATACTCCCATGGGGTAAATGTGAAACGGCCGGTCAGGGCATAGGTGTCCCTTTTGTTTTCACGGTCATCAGCCTCATAAAAGCCAAAGGCCCAGGTAAAAGATTTTCGATCCCCTGATAATCCCAGACCGGGATGATGTCCTGGAGCAAAGGCAGCAGTGGCCATGGATCGCTCAATGAATGTGATATTGCTGGAACTTGTCAGTTCTTCCAAACCGAAGGGTTCCTTTGTCTGTCCAACTTTCAGAATCATGTCATCCCATCCGCTGAATGCAATAAAGGCATCCCCGACCTCGGGCCCCGAGTCTTCGTCCTCAAAATTCACCTGGAGTTCTGCCTCCCAGTCCTTGTCAATCTTGCTTTTTAGATCTATGCGTGCCCGTCGTAATTCCGTCTCATTACCGACTTGGTAGCTTTCCGGAACTCTTCCCATGTGCACCCCGTTAAACTGATCGTAATCCCACATCAGAACGCCTCCCACTTCCAGTCTTTCCTCTTTCTTTTTTTTGCCATCCGCATCGCGTTGACGGAGTAAGCTGTCAGCGGAGAGGACTCGCCGACTCGATAGACTGTCCGATTCAATCCTGGATTTCTGAGCTTCTTCGGAGAATAGGGGGGTGGGGGGAAAAATAATCCCTGTCAGCATGAGGCAGAGGAGGGCAAGGCAAAAAAGATTCTTACGGGCATTCATCATGTAAGCACTACTCAATAGCCGTTCACTGTGGCCTGTACCCTTTCAATCGCCTCAGTATGGGTAAGGCCGCCATTTCTCAAACCAACATAGGCGAAGGCGTATTCAGAATATCTCCTTTTTTTTGAGTCCTGAGGCCATATGATTTGATTCAGGCCATCCATTATGCTTAACAGGGATTCATTCACACCATATGCCTTCAATTTATCACGGACGATCACGGACATATTGGCGATCTGCTGGGGCTCTTCAATGTAGTTCTGTGATAATTGATCCAGCAGGGACCGAAAACGGGTAACGATAGCATCACCTTCCCGGACATAACCTTTAGTGCTAATCACTGCAAGCCGGTACTCCAGAGGTTCCTCTTTTATGATATTGGTTGCGGTTTTCCCGCCCCAGATGCCAACCACAGCCAACATGAGCGCCCAGAAAACAGCAAGCACTTTGATGAGGGTTTGAGTTTTTCCACATCCCGGGGACTGGGAGTCCTTTAATGGACGTGTGGCAATATAGTAAGGCAGAGTAATAGGGCCCAGGAATATTGTGCCGATTGTCCACGGAATAAGGTTTACTTTTCGCTTATATGTGTCAATCGATATCCAAATGGCAAGTATCCCGTGAATTAAGAGTATATAATGCATTTTTCTCCGGCCCTTTCAGTCCTCATTCTTTAGATTTAAAAATATTTTCCGGTTCCAAGGATTTAAGTTTTCAAAAAACCCTACATCACCGGCATTTTGATATTCGAAATAATCAGGTTGATATCATTTTGTAAATCCATCAAATCAATATTCTCAAGCCCTTTGGTGGTAAAAAACAATTCGCATTCCGGATTATGACTGAATATTATTCCGTATAAACTGGACTGAAGAGGGGTAT
>JBLIRM010000159.1:0-7850 GCA_049472295.1 bacterium
CACGTCGCTGCGCTCCTCGCAATGACTTTTAATTGTCTGATTGCAGCTTGGTATGACAATCATGCCTTTGAAACGCATTTTAATGATTAAGAACCCTGGAACCTGTATAAAAAATATGATTTCAGTAAAACAAGGCCGCGGGGGCATTAATCCCTCTAAGAGGATAACGTCTTGTAATCATTGCGACAAAATACATGGGTTGGCCTGAATAATATTCAATAACATAGCAAATATGATTTCAAATAGTTTTGAATATATAATATGCATTATTCGATTGGGACATGCAAAAATTAGTTCTAATAAATCATATACTTATAAGATATTTTAGTTTTACAGGCCGATCCGATTCCTGAAAATCTCTTCATTAGGCTCGTACAATCCTTTTTATTTTTCATTTATATTTTTAACTCATTGATTTTATTGAGTTATTAGAAATGGCACCTATTTTGCTCAATGAAATCGTATGATATTGTGTCCGCGCATACATGGAATGAACTTCTGACGAATCTCAAGCATCCATAGGCAGCGGAAAATAAAAGTCTATTCTATGCAAAGGAGGAATAGTGATGGGATCGGGAAAGATGATCCGTATTCTCAGCGTGTTGATTATCCTGTCAGTTATAATCTTATCAGGGGGTATGGTGAGCGCCCAATATCCATTTTATACGCCGTTTTACTATCCAAGCTCCTTTCTCACATTCCCATTTTTTCCGACCTATAATCCTGTGTTTCCTTTTTATAATACGACTTCAATCTTTCCCTTTTATAATACCTTCAATTTCAATCCATCTCCTTTGCCTGCCACTGCATATACTGCTCCGGCCATAGCTCCCACTCCCACTGCGTCCATCTCCGCAGTGACCGGACTTGTGCCTTTTGCTCCGGTTACTACGATTTTAGGGGTGATTATAGCGGACTTTATAATCAATACAGGCAACCCACAGGTGACGGCAGTTCTGAATCTGATTGCCCAGGATCCGACATTATTGGATACCCCCTGGCTCCTGGATCTCTATATCAATACCGGGAATCCTGATGTGGCCTCTGCTTTACTCTGGCTGGTGACAGCTATTTAAAACTCAGGCAATAAGTGCTGAATGATTATGTTCTTTAGACCGGATTGTACCTGATATATGGGATCTTTATAAAGCAGGCCCTATGATCCCGCCCGGGTTGATATGGCATTCTGGATCATAAAGTAGCGGCTTATGCTGTCAAGGCATAGCATCCCTTTCAATCGGCCATCTTCCATAACCGCTGCAGCGGTCTTCTGTTTATTGAGAAGATGGTGATAAACCCTGTCAAGGGGCTCATGGGGTGCGATATGAAAGAAATTTCGATCCATAACATCGCTCACCGATACATTGACCCCTTTCCCATGGACCGCTGAAAGCACATCCTTACGGGTCAGTATCCCCTCAATGCCCTTCTCTCCTACCACGGGAAAATCCTCCTGGCATCCATGATATACATGCTCAAGTGCTTTCGAAAGGGGCTCCCCAGGATCCAGGCTTTGAAAATCGGTTGCCATGACGGCGCTCACAGGCACTTTATGAAGCACTGCCCTGAGCATCACTTCATGCTTTTCGCTTCCTGCGCCGATATAAATGAAGATACCTATCAATGCGATCCATAGGTTGAAAAACAATCCGAAAAAGATAAAAAACAGGGCCAATCCCTGTCCTATGGAGACCGCCAATGATGTGGCCTGAATAAAGTCCATCCTGAGTGCGAGCAGGCCGCGAAGCACCCGGCCTCCATCCATGGGAAAGGCTGGTATAAGATTAAAGACCGCCAGTATGATATTTACACTGATTAAACCGGAAAGGAAGGTGTTCATGGAATCCGGATACATATTCAGGACCTTTATCCCGGACCACTGTCCGACAAAAAGAAAAAGGACACCTGCAATAGCCAGGTTGATCAGAGGTCCGATAATGGACATGGCAATTTCCTGCTGAGGCTTCTCAGGCATTTCTTCCATGGTTGCCACACCTCCGATGGGCAGAAGCGTAATACTCTTTGCCTCTTTCCCGAAACGGCGTGCGATCAAACTATGCCCGATCTCGTGAATAAGCACGCAGCCGAAAATGGCACATATAAAAAGAACAGCCATAATGGCCGTCCTGGCCCCGTATTCTTTCAGTGCGGAGACATAAATAAAAAAGAGCAGCAAAAAAAATGTCACATGGATCCGGAAATCGATCCCGAATATCTTCCCCATCTTAAAGGACCACCGCATAACGGACCACCTCCTTAAAGATAATATTATCCGGTTAATAAGATATGTCAAGCATTTAATAATCATTTATCATTGATTATATATTGATATATCAATAAGCAAACCCCAATTATCTTGATTTTTTCGCATATTATGGTATAATTTATTAAAAATATCCCATCATCGATTTGTTTCCACTGTTTTTTTCAATCGGCTCTGTTTTATTAGATACCACGAAGATTTTCCCCGTTGTGTTTCAATATTTATAAATTGTTTCCCGAGATATCGAAGCCAAAAATATCGGATAGAAATCTTAGGACAAAAGGAGGTTTCTATGGAGTATTAGGTCCATTGATTCATTCGATCATTTTCCCTTGTGACCGAACCAATCCTTCAAACTGATTCATTGTCTAAATGATGGCAAGCCAAATAAAAGAGGAATGGACTATGAAAAATAAATTATTCTATACAGCCACGATCATCTTGATCATTTGTGGGATAATGCTCTTCAATTCACCTCGGTCTTGGGCACAAAATCAGCCTTTTTACGGTAATTATCCCTTTTCCGGCTATTATCCCTTTAGCACCAATTTTTTCCCTTTTCAAAATCAGTTTTTCCAACCAAGCTCTCTTTTCCCTCAATATCCGACATTTCCCACACAATATTACAATTTTCCATTTAATACCTACAGGCCTTATCAAGGCTTTGCGAGTCCCTTTTCTCCTTTTCGCTCTTACAGTCAGTTCTTTCCTGCCCCCTTTCAATTTCCATTCTACCCTTCATTTCCCGGATTACCTGGATATTATCTTCCTTTCCAGCCCTATCCGCCGCAACCACCTGTGCCTCAAAGAAATGTGCCTGATGTCGTAGGAGAAACCCAGGCCGATGCACAGGACAATATTATTGCGGCCGATCTTTTGGTAGGGAATATCAACCTGGCATATGACCCCAATGTGGAAGCGGGTTATGTCATCAGTCAAAACCCGGAAGATGGCAGAAGAGTCAATATCAATTCTGCGGTCAATCTGGTTATATCCCGCGGGCCCCAAATGGCGGTTGCCCTGGAACTGGTGGCAACGGGTTTCAGTGCGCCGGTCGGTCTGGTATCTCCGGATGATGGTTCCGAAAGATTGTTCATTGTGGATCAAACCGGAGAGGTCAAGATCCTGACCTCTGATCTGGAAGTGCTTACAGACCCCTTCCTGGATCTCTCTGATAACCTGGGAACACTCAGTGACGATTATGATGAAAGAGGTCTGCTCAGCATGGCCCTTGATCCGAATTATGAAACCACCGGACGCCTGTTTGTCTATTACAGCGCACCATTGAGGTCCGGCGCACCTTTTGGATGGAACCATACCAGCCATGTCTCTGAATATACACTGGATCCGAATGATGCGGACCGGGTGGATCCCAACTCAGAGGATATACTGCTGCAAGTGGATCAACCACAGTCCAATCATAACGGTGGCCAGCTCGTTTTTGGCCCTGAAGACGGCTTTCTCTATATCTCCCTGGGTGACGGCGGCGGCGCAAATGATACCGGGACCGGACACAACTCTCAGATCGGAAACGGCCAGGACATCGTGAACCAGTTCTCGGATATCCTGGGAAGCATTCTGCGTATCGATATCAACGATACTGATCCGCCTTTGAAATATGAGATCCCTTCGTCCAACCCCTTTGTAGGGGAAATTCAACGCGGAGAGATATTCGCCTTCGGTTTCAGGAATCCGTTCCGCATGTCTTTCGATCAAGGCGGAGATCATGAGTTATTCGTTGCAGATGCCGGTCAGAACCTCTGGGAGGAAGTAAGTATTGTGGAAGAGGGTGAAAACTACGGCTGGAATATCAAGGAAGGGACCCACTGCTTTGATCGGGCCAATCCCAATGTGTCACCGACTTCCTGCCGTAATACCGGATTCACGTTCAACCTCCCTCTGAGGGATCCCATCATTGAATACCGAAATGCCAATGCACAAGGGGGCATAGGCAGGGCGGTGATCGGCGGATTCGTTTACCGGGGAAGCATGCTTCCGGATTTCTACGGGAAGTATGTATTCGGCGACTGGAGCGCTTCCGGTGATCCGGACGGCACCGTGTTTATAGCCATGCCGCCTCCGGAAGAGGGCGTATTATGGCCTTACGGAGAGGTACAGGTGGCCTCCAGCGAGGATAACCGTTTGAATGAATATGTCAGGGCCTTCGGACAGGACCCGAACGGGGAGATTTATGTCCTCACCTCTGAATCATCCGGACCCTCCGGGGAGACCGGCAAGGTTTACAGGATGGTGCCTGCATCAGGTGAAGTGCCGTTTGTGAATGTATATGACCAGACCATCTACCCGTCGGATCAGGTCAGAGTGGCTGCAGTGGCTTATGACAGTGCCGGATGGATCGTGATCCATGACGGCAGTTCTCAGATTATCGGGCAGGAAGCAATAGAACCCGGCATGAATACGGACATAACAGTTGATTTGGCGCGTGATGCAAACGATAATGAGACACTTCATGCCATGTTGCATAGGGATGCCAATATCATGGGCACCTTCGAATTCCCAGGGGCTGATACTCCGGTAGTGGGAGACCGGGGCCTGATTGTGCAGCGTTACTTCACCGTGACCTTGTGCACAAATCCTGTGGTACCTGATGTGGTAGATATGACCCTGACGGAGGCACAGGAAGAGATTACCTCATGCAATCTGGAAATCGGAAATATATCCTTCGAATACAGCAATACGGTGCTTCCGAATATCATTCTCGGCCAGAACCCTGCACCCGGCACTACAGTGCCTGCGGGAAGTGTGGTGAATCTCCTGGTTTCTCTGGGAAGCGTCTCTTTCAGCGCCAATATCCAGCCCATATTCAGCAGTACCTGTACCGTATGCCATCGGACAGGTGAATTTGCAGCTTTTCTGCCTTTGACTCCGGGGGACTCCTATGACAACCTGGTGAATGTCCCTGCGACCCGGACCGGTTCATTAACCGAAGACCTGGTCGAACCGGGCGATTCTGCCGCCAGTGTGCTGTATAAACGGATCAGTGGGATCGGATTGCCCTTTAACGAGAGCTTGATGCCTTTGGGTGGACCGCCCCTCAACCTGCAGGCCCAAAATATGATCAAGACCTGGATCGATGAGGGCGCTGTCGACAATTAAGGTTTTATCAAAGATGACCATGGCACTGCTCACGCAAAGCGTGAGCAGTGCCATCCTTTTAAGTGTATGAATATATGAAAATTTGATTTGTGAATAAATAAAAAAGTTGTTATAATTTATATAGAATATTTTACTATTTACTTTAAGTCCAAAAAACAAAAATATGAAAAGGAGGTTGTTGCAGTCATGAAAACTAAAGCTTTATCATTTTTTCTGATCCTGAGCCTGGTTATTATCCTAACCAGTATATTTCTCATGTCAGAATGGGCATGTGCCCAAAGCTGGGTTTCACTGCCTCCTTACAACGTCCTGTGGCCTTTGTGGTCTCCGGTATTGTCTCCGCCTGACCCTGTGACCGGTGCCCCCACCCCCCTAGTGTCCTCGCTTACTCAAAATACCTTTCTGCCTGTAGAGCCTGCACTGGTATGGGATCCCTCTCTGCCCTACTTCTATCTGCTCTACAATTACATACCCACATATGGTGATCCTGTGATCAAATATTTCGATCCACTAGGAGGATTAATCTCACCCTATTCCTCTTTCACCACATGGCCGCCCAACTACATGCTGACAGGTGTAACCGATCCCACCACAGGGGTCGTGAGTGTCGTGCCTTCACCGATCGTCTTGCCGACCGGTTATCAGACCCTGTTTACCTTTGATCCGGCATCCTGGCTCAATTTCTGGGTCCCTCTGGTCAATCCGTTCTGGCAGGAATATTATGGTATCAATCCCTATCTTCTCACGGCACCGCAGATCCTGGATCCGGCACTGACATTTCTCGGGACATTTTTATAAAAGACATTTTTAAAAAAACCAAAAAAGGAGGAGATCACAAATCTCCTCCTTTTTTATTATCTCTTTGAAAAACTAATTCCTCATATCAAAAAATCCAATAAGAAATCAACCTTGTATTGATCGGTTAAGACAACATCTTCAGTGCGATAATCAACTGGATATGCTTATGGGTAAGAGGCATTGACAAATCCCTTTTGATCTGAAAAGTGCGTGAACAATGACCGGTTTTTCTCTCGTTCTTCCCGGACGTCACATCCTTATTATTACGATCGAACGCATTGGCAAAGATCTCTCCCACAATTCTTAGCAGTGCAATAATATCCACGGCCCATTTCTTTTTCTCACGCACCGAATCAAACCCCACACATCCGATCAGAGACCTGCCGCAAAACATCGGAACAGTGACGAGGGACTTTATGCCATGCGCCTGAAAATATTCCTTTTCTGCCTGTGCCTCCGGAGGAAGCATGCTGCAACTGGGTATGTAGAGGACTCCCCGCCTTTTGATCTTCTTTGCAAACCAGGGGAATTCCCTGCCAAGCAAATGCCCTCTGAGATCTGTGATTTGCGGCTTAATACCTCTGGCTCGCCATTCATATATATCTTCAACCCTCTTTTTATCCCCGGAGAAAAAAAATACATAACTGCGATCAACACCAACAAATGTTCCGATCCTTTGGAGTGCATTCTTTACTGTCCTTTGGATCTCCATTTGGGAAAACTTGATGAAATTTGCAGATAGGGTCGCAATAAGCTTTTCAAATTCGGCTCGATAATATAGGGCATATTCAGTCTTTATATGCTCAGCGATTTCCTGATGAAGTTGTATATTGAGTGATATAAGATTAGCTGTTTGTTCCTTCATATATTTCTCAAACTCCTCATATGTCTGATGCAAGGCATGATTGAAGGTCTCTATAGACTGATCATGCTTGGAAACCAAAAATCCCGATTCAATAATGCGTTTTATTAATATTTCCAGTTCTTTTTCCATGTTTTTTTCTATCTTCGTGCCTGACTTGTCAACTGCCCAGTCAACTCAGTGACCTATATTCGAAGGATGTTTCCATTGGAATCCAGTCCCTAATCCGCCAATCTCAACCTTCGCAATGACTAATTATAGAATTGATTTCAACTTAGTATAAGCTGATTTTGCAGTCGGATAAGCGATGGTCATGGTAGACGATGCATCTTATGCGAACATCAACTATATTGAGAAGACTGGGCAGGAATCCGCATTTAAAATGAGAATCCTATTCTATTATTTCATTTGATAAATAATTTATATTCTTTGTTTAGCACAAAAAATTATTTAGAATGAAATATTAAAAACACAAAGATTATGATTTATAGAGATCATCAAGGCAATTAATGATTAAGTTAATAAAAATAATACTTTATTAAAGAAATATTTAATGCATAGCATATTCCACTTTTTTATAATAATTATTAAATATGTTTTTGATAAAATAAAAAATATATTTAATAATTTATAATTTTTTTTTTCTTATCAAATCAGATGATTTTTCGCTTATCATACAACATATTGTTTTTTTTGTCTTATCTAGAAAGCATATCTTCTATTAAGCATGTAAACTTTTGCACATCAATTTTGACAACCTCGCAAAAAAGTCATTTAAAACTGCATCTATAATTTTAATGAAACCTTTTT
>JBLIRM010000016.1:0-28276 GCA_049472295.1 bacterium
AAAAACAGCCCGAGAAAATTAATGAAGATTTTAAAGAACGTTTGGATTTAATAAACTATTATCAATCTTTTACGAAAGATAAAATGGGTTCAATGGATCAAGATGATATTTATGAATATCTATCGATATTACAGAAGGTTAGTGAATAATTCTTGAATTCTTTTTTAAATTATGGTAATATTAACCATATAATTTCAATACGATCCATTTGCTTTATATTTTAATGGATTTTATAAGCCAGATTGGTCTTATAAAGATTTTAAAATTCAAAGAGAAGATATTGGTTTTTAGAATTTTATAAGAAGAACCTGTTTATCTCCTTAGTTTTTCCCTTCAATATTTTAGGTCCTTCAAATCCATTTTAATTGTTTAGGTCATAGCTTTTTTATTTTATTTTTAATATTTAAGGCTTCGATGAAATTGATTCTTGAAATGGTACAATTTTTTCCTATGCTATCTTTTCTTAATGAAGTGACTTCGGATCGAATGTATCCTGCTCATGACGTAAAAAATGATAAATATCATCTTAAAATAAATTTTATCATAAATAAACAGATTTAAAAAAATCTGTGTGCCCGGGGGGGGAGGAGTTGAAAAAATCGGTTCTCTTTTCAAAACATCGTTTAAACATTATATTTTTTCATCACCTCCCACAAACATCCAATCTTTTTTTAAAATTCAATAATATTAATATTTTTAATTCTAAAGCTCTATATTAATTCCTGCACGATAGACGGTTAGGCTTGTTTGCGGTTAACTGTTTTTGAAGCGACTTAGCATGATGCCAGGTTATTTGAGGCATTTACTATAATAACCAATTTAGGATCGTAGCTTATGTCATTTGATGTGTCTCTCAGTGAACAGATTATTGAAATAACCGAAAGAGAGCAACGACGGATTGGCCAAGATTTACATGATAGCCTGGGACAAATTCTGACGGGGATTGGATTTATCAGTAAAATTCTTGAACAAAAATTAACAGCGAAATCGCTTCCTGAAGCAGAACAAGCAGCGGAAATCACCAGATTGGTGAGGGAAGCTGTAGATCAAACCAGAAGTTTAGTCAAGTCATTGAACCCTGTAAGACTGCATGAGGATGGTTTAATATTCGCTTTAGAGGAGCTGGCCTTTAATACGAAAAAGATCTTTGGTGTGACATGTCATTTTAAATGTGAAGAGCCTGTTTATATCAAAGATGAACCCATTGTAAAAAACTTTTATCGGATTGTTCAAGAAGCTATAAATAATGCCATTAGACATGGTAATGCGAAAAATATTCTGATTCGTTTGGCTTCATCGAATCCAGGCATCACATTGAGTATACAGGATGACGGATCGGGTTTTTCTGAGAATCCTAAAGGTAACAGCGGTCAGGGCCTTAAGATTATGGAGTATCGTGCAAAAACAATCGGTGCCTCATTGGATATTCAAGATGTACCCGGTGGAGGCACTATGATTACATGTTCAGTGAATTAACTCTAAAAGCTATGTGGGGGTGGTCGTATGGCATATCAACATTTACAGACAGAAAAAGATAGAATCAAGGTCCTTGTTGTTGATGACCATCCTATTGTACGTTTTGGATTGATCAATTTTATCAACGATGATAAAGATTTTTGTGTCTGCGGTGAAGCTGATAATGCGCATAATGCACTTCAGGCCATTCAGGAATCAGTGCCCGATGTGGCTATTATTGATATTCGATTGAAGGGTCAAAGCGGGATTGAATTGATCAAAAACATCAAGGTTCGATATCCTGATCTTCCGGTTATTGCCCTTTCCATGTATGATGAATCCATCTATGCAGAGCGCCTCCTTTGTGCCGGAGCCAAAGGCTACATCATGAAACATGAGGGGTGTGAAAAGGTGATCGAAGGGCTGCATCAAGTTTTAGATGGTGGAATATATGTGAGTGATAAGATCAGGTCAAAGATAATGAATAAATATATAGAAAAGAAAAATCGCATGTATGAATCCCCCTTGGATGTTCTCAGCGACCGTGAACTCGAGGTGTTTCGATTGATTGGACTGGGATATGGCACGCGGCAGATTGCAAAGGAGTTATTTTTGGGAATAAAGACAATCGAGACCTATCGGGCCCATATCAAATCAAAATTACAATTAAAAAATTCATCGGAATTGGTTCGCTATGCCATCCGGTGGGGGCAAAGCAAGCTTTGTAGTTAGCAAGTCCTATTATGAGATATTCAGATCCATTCCAAAATCTCTTGAAGAAGGAATTGCCCTTCTGATTCCACAAATCTAGCATTGGTTAAAATGTCCAGGCATCCCGCTAAAAAAATTTCATCAGAGTGACGAGAAAACCCTTTTTTCGGTTGACATAGCCATACCTTGCAGAGTATAGTGAAATGGGTTGATATCTGATACTAAGTTGCGATCAATTCTATGCTAAGTCTTTGCGGTGAACCGAAGCCCCGAGTATAACGAGGGAGTAGTGAAGCAATCTCAATCCGGGATTGCCACGTCGCAGCGCTCCTCTCAATGACTTTGTAATTATCTGATTACAACTTGGTATGGACTTTCAATATTCAAAGAAATTCAAAACCTTATGGTTTATAGAGGAAGAACGATGTCGGATATCCGGCTGCTTCAGGATGGGGACTTTTCAGAAGAGGCATTAAAAGATGCGAACCCTATGGCAGTCCTTTTTGAATCCCCATGGTGTCAGGGGTGTCACGCAGTGGAAGCAATAATCAAAGAACTCATTGCCGAAGAGACCCTTGAATGCATATGGGGCAAGGTGGATGTAAGTATTGAGCAGGGATTGGCCCAGCGTTTTGGGATATTGAGCCTTCCGACGCTGCTTGTTTTTCGTAACGGCCGGATTGAAGAGCGAATAGTTGGAAGGATTTCAAAAGAAAAGCTGCGTTCAGCTATCAAATAAACCATGCACGGTCTTGCTCAGATTCTAAACGGATATCTTCAGAATGCCCTCTGGTTGGCCTATCCTACGGTTTTTTTGGGAGGCGTATTCACTTCCTTTACCCCTTGCGTTTATCCCATGATCCCCATCATCGTTGGTTATATCGGTGGGCAAACCATCTCGACAAAAAAGGCGGGATTTTTCCTGTCTTTGATATATGTCATGGGCCTTTCTTTCACCTACGCTTTGCTGGGAGCTGTCTCCGCCCTGACCGGACGAATTTTCGGTGAGATACAGAACAGCCCCTGGACCTACGTGGTGGTTGGCAACATTATCCTGCTTTTCGGTTTGGCCATGCTGGAGGTCTTTACTGTCCCGTTGCCCACATTCAGCCTTTTTGGCGAGGCACAAAACAGGGGAGGCATCCTGGGAGCATTCGGATTGGGCCTGGCATCGGGTTTTGTGGCTGCACCATGCACCGTTCCGATTCTGGGTGTATTATTGACCTATGTGGCCACCCAGCAGAGTATCTTCATCGGGATGAGTCTGCTTTTTACATATGCCCTGGGTATGGGAACATTGCTGGTGCTTGCTGGAACATTTGCCGGTTTTTTTGCCCACATGCCCAAATCGGGACGATGGATGGTCGTCGTTCAGCGGCTTTTCGGCTGGTTTATGATCGGCCTGGGGGAATACTTTTTGATCAAGGCAGGCCGTTTATGGTTTTAAATCAAAAAGATAATAAATGCAAAGGAGAATAATGTTGAGATCCAAGGGATTTGTTTTGGTTAAAATAGGCATGGCTGCACTCATCCTGCTCTTTATCATTGGCTGCGGGGAAAAGGCCAACGGGAAGAAGGATGCTCAGGGCATTGAAAAGAATATAATGGAAAAGGCCCAGAGTAAAGGTGGGTTGATGCTTCCGGATTTTTTGCTCCAGGATCTGGAGGGCAGAGAACACAGACTTTCGGACTATGTGGGTGAGAAGCCTCTTTTGCTGGTTTTTTGGACAACGGGCTGCCCTGCTTGTGTTTCTGAGATACCAAAGTTAAACCATGTATATATAAATCGTTCCAAGGATCTAACGCTTTTGAGTGTGGATATCCTGGAGCCGAAAAGGAACGTGGATCGTCTGGTAAAGGCAAGAGGGATCAAATATCCTGTGCTGCTGGATCCCCATGGTTTAACAGCCAGAGACTACGGGATCAGGGGGGTCCCAACAATTGTGGTGATCGATCTGAAGGGAAGCATGGGATATTATGGCCATTATTTATCTGAGGCATTGAAAAGGATCGATGGATTGCTGAGCTAAAAAATATTCAGCCATAATCTATTTCTCATTAAGCATCTCTTCGACTTGATCATTAAAAAATCGTTGCGTGATGATCCTCGATCCTATGATATCTTGAGTTTGTTGCATTTCATACATCCATGCTTTAAACTAAGACGTGATGATTGTCTCGTAAAAGGCCATTGCCTCAGAATTCCATCATTTCTCTTCAATGACCTCCTGCGAGAATCTTAGTACTTGGTTTTTTAAATAATGTTCGCTTAAAATTGTTAAAAAACTCGTCATCATATTTATGAAATGGACTACTTAGTGATTGTATTTCGTGAAAAATTATTACATAAAGGTAAGGGCTCAATTCAGCCCTGAAAATTGCCTTATGAAAAGAGAGGGGTATTAATGGCTTCAAAAAAAAATCCGGAACCCCTGCTTGACCCATCGATACAATTATCCATATTCGATAATATGGCTGATGGGGTTTGTGTCACAACGGATGGCACGATTCATTTTATGAACCGATATCTGATCGAGAAATTCGGTGATGGTATCGGAAAATCCTTTTGCGAATTTTTCCCGAGCCAGGATGATGAAAAATGCGAAAATTACAAAAATAAAACACTTATGCAATGTCAGGTTTCCCGCCATGAATGGTATTCCCCTAAGACACGACAGACTTTCGATGTCCTGAATTCTCCTTTTCAGAATCAGAGGGGCTCCGTCTCCATTCTCTCTTTATTCCGTGATGTCACCGAACAGAAAAGGTTGCAGAAACGCCTTGAAGGATATTATACAAAGCTCAAGGAGAGCAATACGGAACTCAAGCGCGCAAATAAGAAGATCTCTTCGGCGAACCAGAAACTCGAGGAATTGTCCATACGGGATGAATTGACCGGTCTGTATAATCACAGACATTTCTGGGATATCCTGTCTGTCGAATTTAAAAGGGCCACCCGATACGAGAATCATCTCTCCTGCCTGATTATAGATATCGATTTGTTCAAATCGGTGAATGATCTTGGAACCCACTCATTTGGGGATTATTGCCTGAGCGAAGTGGGCCGCATGATCCGCTCCACTCTGAGGGCTATGGATGTGGCTGCAAGATACGGTGGTGAGGAGTTTACTGTCATTCTGCCGTCAACCGACTATGCCGGTGGTAAGATCATCTCTGAAAAGATCAGGGAGAAGATCCAATCGAGACTCTTCAAGAAAGACGGCCTTGCAATGAATCTCACTGTGAGCATAGGGATTTCATCCCTCCCGGAGGACAAGGTGGATAATTATCATCGTTTGGTGGAGTTTGCCGATCAGGCCCTATATGCTGCCAAGATGCATGGCCGAAACAGGGTCTGTCTCTATCGCGATTTGAGGCTCAAGGACAGGGAAGCCAAGTTAGGGCGTGAAAAGGTAACGGAGATGGGATTTAAGCTCTTTAATATCATGGAGGGGGTGAAAAGGGACTATATCGAGGCGACTAAGAACCTCATACAATCCGTGGAATTAAAGGAAAAATACAGACAGAATCATTCCCTGCATGTTTCCCGCATTGCCTCAAGGATAGCCGAATCCCTGGAGTTAAGCCAGGAGAATATTGACAGTATCACCTATGCAGCTCTGCTTCATGATCTGGGCCGTTTGGCCATTAATCCTGCGGTGCTTTCCAAGAAAGGGAGACTGAGCACTGAAGAGTTTGAACTGGTGAAAGAACATCCGGTTCTCGGGGCTGATCTCATCAAACCCATCAGATATTTGCAGGAGGAATTTCATTGTATCCTTCATCACCATGAATGGTATAACGGCTCCGGATATCCTCAGGGATTGATGGGTGAGGAGATCCCTCTTGGTGCCAGGATACTCACGGTCGCCGATGCATATGACGCCATGAAGTCAGCAAGACCCTATCGTCAGGCCTTATCCAAAGATGAGATCAAACATGAATTTTTGGCCTATGCAGGGATACAGTTCGATCCGAACCTGACGCCCTTAATGCTTCACATACTCGAAGAAGAGAGTTATGCCCAGGCCTGACCTCTCTCAAGCCTTCACTATTTTTCGTTGAAACATGTTTTGAGGAGTAATTATGCTTACCATAGAAGATCTCACAGTACATGTAAAGGGTCGAAAGATACTGGAGCATATCCACCTTACAATCAATCCTGGGGAGGTCCATGTCCTCTTCGGACCCAATGGGGCCGGCAAGACTTCCCTTTTAATGACCCTCATGGGCTTCTCGGGTTACGAAGTGACCTCAGGTCGAATCCTCTGGGATGGGGAGGACATCACCCATCTCCCGGTCAATGAAAGGGCAAGAAAAGGGATCGGCATCTCTTTCCAAAGGCCGCCCACCATCCGAGGTTTAAAGATGATACAACTGCTCGAGATCTGTAACCGGCATGGACAGGACATAGATCAATTGAGTTATGACTTGGCATTACAGGATTTTATGGAAAGGGATATCAATGATGGTTTCTCCGGTGGAGAGATCAAACGGTCCGAAATGCTCCAGCTCATGCTTCAGAAACCTCACCTGACCTTGCTGGATGAGCCGGAATCCGGCGTGGATCTCGAGAATATAGCTATCCTGGGTGAGGCCATCAACCGGTTGCTGCATAAAAGGATCTCGCATCACAGCGCGCAAACACCCAAGGATATCAGAGAGCATCGGGAAGAATCCGGATTGATTATAACACATACAGGGCATATTCTGAATTATCTGGAAGCGGATGTGGGGCATGTGCTATATAATGGTTCGCTGGGTTGTGAGGGTAATCCCCGGGAAATACTTCACTGTCTCGAAGAATTGGGCTATGAGGAGTGTATCAGATGCAAGACAAACTAGCGAAAGCCGTGACAAATGCAAAAGAGAAACCGGCCCTTTACGGACCGGACATCGATCTCGATCGATATGATTCCCATGTGCAATCACACCCCTATCTGGAAGACCTTTGCAAACTGGGACCCGGCGAGAAGCAGTCCATGGAAGGTGCAGGATTGAGCATCTCCGGAGATGAAAGGTCCGGGAGTTATGTGTTGATGGACCAATCCATCGTGCATTGCAATATTGTCCAGCCCGGTGTAGAGGTGATGGACATAGGCGATGCCCTCAAAAAGCATAGTCACCTGAAGGAATACTTCTGGAAGGCTGTATCTCCGGAAACGGACAAATATACGGCCAATACCTACCTCAATCCCCCACGGGGTTATTTTATCCGTATCCTTCCAGAGACAAAGGCCCTTTATCCGGTTCAGGCCTGTCTTTATATGGGGCATGATAAAATGGCGCAGTATGTGCACAACGTGATCATAGCCGAGGAGGGTGCCGAACTGGATATCATCACAGGTTGTACTACAGGGCCGAAGCTTCATTCAGGTGTGCATGTGGGCGTATCGGAGTTCTTTATCAAAAAAGGCGCAAAGGTGACCTTTACCATGATCCATAACTGGTCTGAAGAGGTGATTGTACGTCCCAGAACAGTGGCTTTCCTCGAGGAGTCCGCCACATTTATCTCCAATTATGTATCCATGAAGAAGGTGCGAAGCACCCAGATGTATCCCGTGGCTTATCTGAAAGGGGAGGGGGCTACGGCAAGATTCAGCAGCATTCTGGTGGCGCCCCCCGGATCGGATCTGGATGTGGGTGCAAAGGTCTTTTTACAGGCAAAGGGCACCAAGGCCGAGGTGATCGCCCGTACGATATCTACCGGCGGAACGGTCAGGGCCAGGGGATTTCTGATTGGCGAGGTACCGGATGTCAAGGCCCATCTGGAATGCAGGGGCCTTTTGCTTTCGGAGGAGGGAATTATTCATGCGATTCCGGAGCTGGAGGGTAGAAAACAGGGTGTGGACCTCTCTCACGAAGCAGCGGTCGGAAAGATTGCCCAGGAGGAGATCGAATACCTTATGGCCAGGGGTTTGAGCGAGGATGAGGCCACAGCCATTATCGTAAGGGGCTTTTTGAATATCGAGATCGTGGGGCTGCCGCCTGCCCTTCGCTCGGAAATCGATCGCGCCATCGAGGAAAGCGAAAAAGACCTCCTTTAAAAGGCCATTAAAAGGCCATTCACCTAAATAGATATCTTATGATATCATTGTAAACCACATAAACCATAAGTAGCAGAAGAAATACCAGACCTATCTGCTGGGCAATCTCGCGTGCCTTGATGCTGGGTGGTTTCCCATGGATGAATTCAATGCCGAAAAACAAGAGATGCCCGCCATCCAGAACCGGAATAGGAAGCAGATTCAGTATCCCCAACTGAAGGCTCAAAAAACCCATAAAGTAGATCAACTCGCCCATACCGGTCTTGGCTGCCTCACCTGCAACATGGGCAATCATGATCGGGCCTCCGAGAGATTTAGGAGATGCCTTGCCTGCGATCAATTTATAAAGGAATTCAAATGTGATCTTCAAAAGCCTCAAAGATTCATTGAAACCTGCCTTGATGGAGCCTAAAATCCCATATTTTTTAATGACGGTTTCCTGATATAGGCTGATGCCGATGAGACCGAATTTTTGAATTTCCTTTGTGGCGGT
This sequence comes from bacterium, assembly GCA_049472295.1. Lineage (GTDB taxonomy): Bacteria > SZUA-182 > SZUA-182 > DTGQ01 > JAFGSM01 > JBLIRM01. The sequence goes on from JBLIRM010000016.1 coordinate 8,707, forward strand.
TTGATTTGCTTTTTCCTGATCCCCTACATTCGAATAGCCGAAAAGTCCCTTCACCCATCCCAAAAACCTTGTGGCAAATGAGGGTCCGTTCTCGGATTCAAAGGCCACAGGTGTAATCTCTATTTTAAAGACCTTACCCCCTCGATCAACAGTGAATGTGACGGGTATTTCCGGTCGTTCATGGATCATGCCGGCCAATTCATACCAGTGGTATACAGGTTGGTCGTCAATGGCCGTTATTTCATCCCCGACTTGCAGACCCGCCTTTTCCGCAGGAAAACCCGGGTTGAGCCCACCTATTTTTGGTGGGATATAACGGTCGATGCCCAATCTCCCCATGCCGATCGATGTGATCTCCTCAGTTGTGGCATGGACAAGGACGCTTTCCCCTTCCCTGTCAACCATGATGGCCATTTCAGTTCGGGGGCGTGTCGCTACGAGTGTTTCCACGGACTGCCAGTCCGGCAACTCTTTTTTATTAATGGAAATGATCAGGTCTCCGATCTGAAGCCCTGCCTTTTCTGCAGGGGAGTTTGCATCGATCCACCCGATCACAGGTTTGGATTGCAGATATGCCGGGACCTGCCTTCCCATAAAGAATGGGAGGCCCAAAAACACAACAGCCAGAACCAGATTCATGCCCGGACCGCAAAGCACCACCCTGGTCCTTTCCCAGACAGAGCGGGAGCCGAATTCCCATGGCTGGCCCTTCAGTGGTTCATCCGGATTCTCCCCTGACATCTTGACATACCCCCCCAGAGGAAGGGCGGAGAGACGGTATTCCGTATCTCCATAGGTATATCCGAGAATCTTGGGGCCAAAACCGAGGGAAAACCGTTCCACCCGGATACCGACCCATTTGGCCATGACAAAGTGGCCGAGTTCGTGAAAAAAGATCAGTACACCCAGGACCACGGTGAAAGCAATAATTGTGATTATCATCATTTCTCTCCTTCAATCATCCTATTAGCAATATTTTTAGCCCATTGATCCACCTCGAGCGCATCTTCGATCCCGAAAATGGATTGCGGCATATGTTTCTCCATACATCCTTTTATAATTTTAGGGATAGTCAAATATGGAATCCTGTTCCGGCAAAATGCCTCAACCGCTATCTCGTTAGCGGCGTTCAGAACAACAGGCAGGCTTTCTTCTCCTTCCAGTGCCTCATAGGCAAGTCCGAGACAGGGGAACCTTTCCTTGTCAGGTGCGGAGAAGGTCAACCGCTCTGCCCGGACAAGGTCCAGACTGCACCAATCGCAGTTCAAAGCCTCCGGATGCCCGAGTGCTTTCATAATCGGAAGACGCATGTCAGGTATACTCAATAATGCAATAACCGTTCCATCAATATACTCCACCATGGAATGAATTATACTCTCGGCATGCACGATGACCTCGATCCGGTTTGGAAGTATGTCAAACAACCACCGGGCCTCAATGACCTCCAGACCTTTATTCATCATGGTCGAGGAATCAATGGTCACCTTTTTCCCCATCTGCCACACAGGATGATCCAGTGCCATATCCGCAGTCAATCCTTTCATCTGCTCCAGGGTATAATCTCTGAAAGGACCACCGGAGGCTGTCAGTATGATCCTTGAAATCTCCTCCCGCTTTCTTCCCATTAAGCAATGAAAAATAGCCGAGTGCTCGCTGTCCACCGGCAATATTTTCACACCTTTCTCTTTGGCCAATGAGGTAATGATACGGCCGGCCATCACCAGGGATTCCTTGTTGGCAAGCGCTACATCATGACCGGCACTCACTGCCCAGTAGGTGGGCAAAAGTCCGGAAGAACCACTGATCGCCACTACCACAAGATCCGCTTCCGATAAACCTGCTGCTTTTTTCAGGCCTTCCTGGCCTGTGAGGATGGTTGTTTTCCCATCCCCGATCTCTTCGAGAAGAGCCTTTTTTTCTCTTTCACCCGGAAGGGATACCAGTGAGGGCGAAAATTCCCTGATCTGTTCTGCCAGAAGCCTGACATTCTTCCCTGCAGCCAGTGCAAGCACCTGAAATCGATCCCTGAAACGCCTGACCACATCCAGGGTATTGGTCCCGATGGATCCGGTCGAGCCGAGGATGCTCAGTCTTTTCATGTCTGAAGTCATTTAAAACCCTTTGCGTCCTAAAGCAGAAAGTATCAAGTAATAATAGAATACAGGGGCACTGAATATAAGGCCGTCGATTCGATCCAATAGACCCCCGTGACCGGGGAGAATAGCCCCGCTTTCTTTGGCCCCTGCCCACCTTTTCAAAACGGATTCGCTCAGGTCACCAAGCTGTCCAAAGGTACCCACTGCAAGACCGATCAAGGGATAGGATAAAAGTGATATCTCCGGGAGCCAGAAGGGTCCGAGACAAAAGGCAGCGATCACGCTGCCCATCAAGCCCCCAACCATACCTTCAACGGTTTTTTTGGGACTGATATTTCTGCATAACGGATGCCTGCCAAAGAGGGTTCCGGTATAATAGGCCAGTGTATCACCGCTCCAGATTAATGCAAGTATAAAAAATATCAGGTATCTGCCTCCCTTCAATCCCCTGATCAGCATCAGAAATCCCATCATCCAGGGGATGTAAAAGAGACCAAAGAAGGTGGCACTCACCCGGGGGATTGTTTTGGATAGAGGTGATGAAGTTATCAGGGCATTCAGGAAGAGGATCAGACCTGAGGCGGTCAGTGCAAGAAGGACCCATTCGATTTTTTTGGACCAGAATGCCAGGGCCACAACCACACCCAGTACCATGGCTGAGAGTTTGAAACAGGATATGTCGCCCTGATCCATAAGGGCATAGAATTCCCGCAGGCAGATAAGGATGCAAAGGGTGATCAGAATATTGAACAGCCATCCGTTTCCAACATATATGATGAGTATCAAAAGGGGAAGAAGCAGAATGGATGTGAGAACCCTTTTGGCGTGGTTATGAAGGCTCATCGTTTTTCCCTAAAGGCACCTGTGACGCGACCAAAGCGCCGCTCCCTTTTCTGGTAGTCAATCAGTGCTTGAAGAAATTCCCCCCTTCGAAAGTCTGGCCACAAGGTCTGCGTAATCCAGAATTCTGAATAGGCCAGTTGCCAGAGCAAAAAATTACTGATCCTCATCTCTCCGCTGGTCCGAATCAGCAGATCAGGCTCAGGGAGGTCCGCCGTATAAAGGTGCCGGCTGAGTAACCTCTCGTCGATCTCGTCGACCCGGATTTCCCCTGTTTCGACCTTTTTGGCGATCTGTTTCACTGCCTGGCAGATCTCTGTCTGGCCGCCATAGTTCAGGGCAAGGTTCAGGATCAGCCCTGTGTTGGGTCCTGTTTTTTCCCTGGCAAATGCCAGAATATCCCGAACATTGGGGGGCAGACCATTCAGATCACCAATGGCCATGAGACGGATATTCTGTTCCATCATCTCCGGGATCTCTTTCTTGAGGTATTTGACCAGTAATCTCATCAGGGTATTAACCTCACTTTTTGGCCTTTCCCAGTTCTGTATTGAAAAGGCATACAGGGTGAGCACCTGCAGATGGATCTCTGCGCTGATCTCCACAATATCCCTGACTGATTTAATGCCCGCGCGATGTCCTGCAACCCGGGTCATTTTCCTTTGCTGCGCCCATCTGCCATTTCCGTCCATGATAATCGCCACATGGTGAGGCATCTTTTCCGGATCGATCTGGTCCTTTAAAAGATCCGTATCATCCGGCGGTTTGCTTTTCTTGAAAAACCTGCCTTTTAGCAGGGATGGTCGTTTATCCATTGATGCACCTTGTTGATATCATCTTTGATCTGTTCGATCAGTGCCTGGGGGGAGGGAAAAGCAATCTCATCCCTGATCCGGTTTTGAAAGGATAAACTGAGCGCTTGTCCATAGAGATCCTCATTCAGCCCCAGTATATATACCTCGATACCCATCTCTCCACTCTGGCTGAAGGTAGGCTTGGTCCCGAGATTGGCAAGGCCATGCCAGACGCCGTCCTTGCGGGTTATTTTTACCAGATAAACCCCTTTCGGGGGGATGACCTTGGAGACGACTTTCAGGTTTGCCGTGGGATATCCCATGTGCCATCCTCTGCCGCTCCCCCTGGTAACCTTGCCGGTTAAACCGTATTCATATCCCAGGAGGCTGTTGGCTTTTTCAATATGGCCCTCCTGGATATTTTTTCGGATCAGGGAACTGCTGATGGTATGACCCTCCATCTTCATCAGGTCAATCTCATTGACCGTGAAACCGTATTTTTTCCCAAAATCTTTAAGAAGGGAAACACCCCCGGTTTTATTGTGCCCAAAGGTGAAACCCTTCCCCACAAAAATTTCACTGACATTCAGAGTATCCACAAGCACATGTTTCACAAACTGCTCCGCATTCAGTGTGGCCAGCCGATTATCAAATCTTGCCAGCAGCAAGATATCCAATTTCCATTGGGACAATAAAGCCACACGTTCATGAAGGGTGGTCAAAAGGAGCGTGGGGACATCCGGCTTCAAGATCCATCTCGGATGGGGATTAAAGGTAAAAAGCATTCCCTGGCCTTTGATCTGGGTTGCCCTTTCCATCATCTCCCGGATGATCCTTTGATGCCCAAGGTGAAGCCCATCGAAGTTGCCCATGGATAAACACAATTTGCCCGGGCGGTGCTTGTAATTGTGCAGTCCCCGAATAATAATCATTTTCCGTTCAGATCTAAACGATTACCCCCCATGATTTTATATTAGCTTACAGCCCTGCAAAAAGGGAAAAATCATTATATTTTAAGCCCTTTTTATTGTCAAACAAAAAGGCGGAAGACATCAGGAATGATCATCGATTTTGCGGGAATCATTCAGTCCTTTGTAAATAAGATGTCCTGTTTTAGACCGGGGATTTCCTTTTTCAAAAAGGCCTTCAACTTTTTAATCAGATTTTTTTCTGTGTATCTGATGGCCTCTCTGGTTTTATGAAACCGGCTGGCAATTTCCTGAAGTGTGGCCGGCTTATCTCCCAGGAGTCTCTCTTCAAGTATCACCCTTTCCCTCTCTGAGATTCCCTTTTTGAACAATTCGATTTTTTCTGTGATGAGGTCCTGCAGTTGTTCCCTGACCGTCAGATCCTCTGCAGAAGTTACATTGTCCGGCAATATGTCGATAAGGGCCGGCCCCTGCTCATCCTCCCCTGTGGCATCCAGAGACAGGTCCCCGTGTGCCATGGTTTGAGTCATTTCGATAATCTCTGCCTCGTTTGATCCAAGTTTTTCCGCCAGGAGCTTTGGCCCGGGGGTTATGCCCATAGCCTCCAGGCGGGCCCTTTCCTTTTCCAGCCTGAAAAAGAGTTTCCTTCTCTTATTGGTGGTCCCGATCTTCACGAGACGCCAGTTATCCAGGATGTATTTCAATATATAGGCCTTAATCCACCAACTGGCGTATGTGCTGAAGCGAACATCCCGATATGGATCAAACCGTTTCAGGGCCTCCATGAGTCCGATATTTCCCTCTTGAATAAAATCCAGAAGATTTTGCTGTTTGATGCGAAATTCCATGACCAGTTTGACTACCAGCAGAAGATTGGATGTAACCAATAGATAGGCCGCCTGTTTGTCCTTATTCTTCCAGTAACGGATGGCCAGTTCATGTTCATGCTCTTTTGTAAGAAATTGATATTGCTTGATCTCTTCGATGTAGCGAAGAAACGGATCATAGGGAACAACCTGTGTATATCGGGTGATATCCGATCCCCTTTTTTGGGCCAAGATAAATACTCCTATAAAAATTTTACATGAAAATTTTCAACTAATTATTTGTTTTTAAGAACTTTCATCCTTGTTGTGATTGAAAGATCATGGGTGTTAATAAACTCGTAATAAATCATCTCGATGCTTAATGTAATTTCCTGAAGGCCCCATGATCTCGCTTTACAAACCAGGAGCCTTTCGCAAAAAATATCGGATGCACTCCTCAATGACTTTTTTACGAGGTTGTCAAATTAAATTTTAATGTCTTATGAATGCCTAAAAGTCATTTCAACAGATTTTTGCGATTGGGAGACAAAGCTCCCAGATATCGAAGGGGATAAGTCGACATGGCTTTCTTCTAATGATTATAAGCCTTTTTTCCTCTGAGTGTCAATAATCTTTGGCTTCTAAAAGGACTTGCAGGGTGACACTATTCCTTCCAACACTGCTTGGCTGGAATCGATATTTCCCGATTTTCATATTGCTGATTTCTTGGACAAAGATTTCCATGGTGGTATAAACCGGATAAAGCCCACCAGCTTCGGGCCCTGCATAATTGGAGAGCCCGATGATTTGTTCAATAAACCTTTCGGAAAGATCTCCCTGTACATTCTGCAAAATCAGGGTAATCCGAATGGGCTGGAAAAGGTATCCCCTGGCTGAGAGATCCCGGGCTAGGGGATTCAGATCTATGGCTATTTCGGCAGAAAAATTAATAAATCTGGCATTCTCTTTTATATCAATGATCTCGTAGGATCGGATATAGGGCGATGGCGACAGGTCCTCCGGATAATGATTCAGCTCGATACCCAGGGCAGAGATGCCATGAAAAACGGCCTTTTTCAAGAGAAGTTCAACCGCCTCCTCCTGGTAATTGATAAAATCCGTCACCCTTTTTCTTTCCATTCTAAGGGTTTCCCTTTGGCCGGCAATATCCTCCTCCAAGGGGGAGACCCTCTTGCGCGCAAGTTCATTGAAGCCATCAATAAAACCTTCCCTTTCCCAGACCCGCAGTTTGATATCATATTTGAGGATGTTCTCCTGCATCTGAAATGTAATCACATTGTCGGTTTTATCTTTCTGTATGGCCTTTATGGGTGCCTCAGGTAACTCAGATGTGATGGTAGGTGAAGTCTGAGCCTGCGGAGGTGTTTCCACAAACCCGCCTTTTGTCTCTGCCGCTTTGCCGGATGGCTCTTCCACAAATCCCAAGGCGCGTTTGCGTTCTTCGAGTCGTTTTTCCGCCTTCCGGAGCAAACCCAAAACCTCGGCACTTTCTTTGCCATTGGGCTCCAGTTCCAGATAACGACGATAGTAGTAGACGGCATTCACAGGGTCTTCAAAGTCCAGATCATAGGTGAGTCCGAGAAAATAGACTGCATCCGGAAAATCAGGGTGGATCCTGAGCGCCTGTTCATATAATCGGACTGCTTCTTCCATGTCTCCCCGCATGATGGCCCTGTCTCCGTCTTCTTTCAAAATGAGGGCCTTTTCAGGGATGCTTTGTGCCGGAATCGGGTGAGGGAGAATAAAGCAGAAAAGATTAAGCATCAGGATGCACAGTATGGTGTAAACTCCCAAACGCATGAGCAATCATTCCTTATCTTACAGAGATTTTAGCCGGTCCCGGATCTGTCTGATTTCCTTTTCTGGATCGTCAGCGCCAAAAATGGCGGATCCCATAACCAGCATATCCGCACCGGCCTTTGCGACATCAATGCAGTTGTCCGCCTTGATGCCGCCATCCACTGCCAAAATGGCATTGGAACCATGAGCATCGATCATCTTTCTTAACTGCATAATTTTTGCCAACGAGACAGGGATGAAGGATTGTCCTCCAAAACCAGGATTCACAGACATGATTAGCACAAGATCAAGCTCCTCAATAAGCCATTCAATACTTTGCAGTGAGGTTGCGGGATTTAAGGCGACACCAGCCTTCATCCCCAGTTCCTTGATCTCCTGGATCATCCTCTGGTGGTGTCCATTGGTTTCGATATGTATCGTTAACCAATGGGCCCCGGCCTCCTTGAATGGAAGGATATATCGATCCGGATTCTCTATCATGAGATGAACGTCCATGGGGAGTTTGCTTATCCTGGACAGGGCTTCAACAACCAGTGGCCCTATGGTGATATTAGGGACAAAATGCCCGTCCATCACATCCACATGAAGTGCGTCTGCCCCGCCCCTTTCGGCCTTACTGATCTCCTCTCCCAGGCAGGCAAAATTTGCCGACAGAATGGAAGGTGCAATCAGCGGTCTTGATCCTTGCTTTTTCAAAATTCTCTCTCCTCTACCAGTTCACCGTCAAGGTAGATTTGTGCCTTTGTGTGTCTGGTGGTCCTAATAAGAATCTCTATTTCATCACCAGGAGGACGGATCTGGCGAAAAATCTCACGGGAATCATCCTCCGACAGGAGCATAATCCTGACCTCTCTTTCCTCAAGGCCATGGGGCACACGATAGGTGAGGGTTGTATATATCCCGGCCTCCTCCTGATCAAGCTTTTCAGCCTTGCTCACCTCGAGGTCGATCTTTTCATTGGAAAAAACCCGTAATCCGAAATCGGGTCTCTGTGAGATCACGGTATTGGGAGGGATCGTACTGTTATGTTTATAGGTGACCTGCCCGGGAAGCATACCGATATGCCTCAAATTTTTGATGGCATTGTCGATGGAAAGTCCTAGAAGATTGGGCATATAGAATCCATTGGGTCGTTTCCCCTCACTCAGCAGGAGATCTACTGTATAACCCCTGGGGAGCATGCTGTTCGCAGCCGGATTTTGCGCAACCACCCTGTTTTTCTTCACATTTTGATGATGGACCCGGGCAAGACGGCCGATCCTCAGGCCAGCCTCCTGAATGATGGTCTGTGCCCTGAGCCATGGCTCATCAACCACGTTCGGGACGTCCACCTTTTCCGATCCTTTGCTCAGGACAACCTTTACAGCCCGGTCTCTTCTAATGAGGACCTGAGGATCGGGATTTTGGGAAATGATATGGTTCTCAGGGATGGCATCATTGAATTCCTGATCCGTGATCTTGAGGCGCAGTCCAATCTTGTTGAGTTGTGCTAAGGCATAGACCGTATCTTTCCCCACCATAGAAGGCACCTTGACCAGGTCCGCCTTACTGACCAGTTTCATCGTGATCAGCGCACTTAGAAGACTAAGGCATAAAAGGATCACCACGATAAAAGCAAATTTTAACAATTGTAATAAGATACTTTTGGCATTGGACATTGATCGCTATTGCCCCCCTTGGCCGGATTTACAGCATTCTTTATATCTATCGGCCTGATTTTGATATCCGGATTGTACTATCTTCTTATTCATATACTATCCTTATATTTTGTCACAGAAAAGGCGAAAAATCCATCAACACCAAAGACAAAAGGGAACAATCGGAGGGCACCATCCATGTTTACCATATTTTTCAATGGTCTCGGGATATCGCCCCGGATATCTACGGTCCTAAAATCCGGATGTTCTTCCAGGAATCCCCTCATGATATTCTCCGTTTCCTCCGGTTCCAGGGAGCAGGTACAGTAAAGGAGTCTTCCCCCTTTTCTTAGCGCCTTTGCCGCCTGTTTAAGGATATCCCCCTGTATCCTTGCCAGTTCACTAAGGTCTTCTTCTTTTCTCAGCCACCGGATCTCGGGATGCCTTTGAATGATTCCCAAAGAGGAGCAGGGGGCATCCACCAATACACGGTCAAAAGAACCGGCCTTCCATGGTGTTTCCTGATCGGAACCGGCACAGACCGGTCGGCAGATTTTTACTCCCAGATGTTTGGCCCTTTGATCAAGGGCCTTTAATTTTGTTGCTCTATGATCGATACAGATGATCTCCCCCTGATTATCCATCAGGGCAGCCATGTGACAGGCTTTGCCTCCGCTGCCTGCGCAGGCATCCAGAACCCTTTGCCCTGCCTTTAGGTCCAGGAGATGGGTCATGAGCATCGAGGAAAGGCCCTGAAGATCTATCTTCCCTTCCTTATAAAGGGCATGATGAATGATCGGTCGAGGCCCTTGAATAATAAAACCCTCTGGGAGGATCTCTGACCGGACAGGCCTTTCCAAGGCATTTTCCAGGTCTGCTAAGGCTTGCTCCGGGTTTCCCCCTTTGATCGGGTTCCAACGGATGGTGAGGGGTGGATGCAGATTATTGGCAGTGCATAACTTGAGGGCAATTTCCGGACCATAGCGTTTCAGCCACCGTCTCACAAGCCATCCGGGATGTGATTGGGCGATCACCAGATGTGCTTCAGGGTCCTCCGCCATATCCGGGATATGGCCATGTCCAACAGACGCCAGTTTCCGGAGCAGTGCATTCACAAGAGAAGCCGTCCCCCTGTGTCCGTATCGGTGGGCCAGGCGAACAGATTCATCCACTGCCACAGAAGGCCGGAGATCAGGCATGTCCAGGAGTTGAAATGCTCCCATCCTAAGGCAGTTTCTGATCCATGGGGTAAGCTTTTCGATGGGGTGGTCGGAATGTTCTGAAATGGCCCAATCCAGGCGGTTCCGATGCCTCAGTATCCCGTAGACCAAAAGATAGGTCAATCTCCTGTCTTTTTGGACCATCCCGGTTCGTTCAAAATAACCTTCAAGGAGATGATTGGCAAAACTCCCCTCTTTTTCCACCTCCTGTAATATCTTTAGTGCAACCTCACGTGCGACAGAGACCGGTCTTTTCAATTTTCAGACTGGCCGGATAAGGCTTCGATCAGTGCCAATCCAAAATCCTTGGCGGCCGAGGGACCTGAGGCTGTGATGAGCAGGCCATCCCTTTCGACTTCCTTGCCCGTATATTGGGCACCCTTGGAGGTCAATCGGTTTGCTACCGACTGGAATGCTGTTGCCTTTTTCCCCTTGAGTAGGTCTGCGTTTGCGAGTATAACCGGGGCAATGCAGATAGCGCCAAGGACCTTGCCTGATGTGACAGACTGCCTGGCAATCTCATGGGCCTTTTTATCCTCCCAGTATTCCCTGCTGCCTGCACCGCCAACGAAAGCGATGATGCTATAATCCTCAATTTTGACCTCGGAGAGCAGGAGATCCGGCCTGTATTCCAAACCGAACATGCCTATGGCTTGATCAGTACTGGATGAGGCCACGTCCACCTGAAAACCGTTTTTTTCCAAAACGTCTTTGGGTTCTTGGAATTCTTCGTCCCTGAAATCACGGTGAGCAATGATCATCAAAGCCCTTTTCCCTTCTTCCCCATTCATCTTTTCCCCCTTTTGCCCCCATGTATTTGTGGGGTGATAAAACAGAGAGAGCATCCCTGATGCAATGATAATAAAAACCAGATAAAACAATCCCTTTCTATTCAAAGATCATCTCCCTTCCATCATTGGTGTATCGGATATGACCCTGTATAATGTGCTCGCATCCTTTGCAGACACATTCCCCTGAGGAACATGAAGGATCTCGATCTCCTTGCTGCGGGAACCCAGGTGTAGTATGATTTTGTCCCCGGGGCTGACATCCTTCCCAGGTTTGCCCTTTGCACCATTGACATCGATCCAGCCCCTTTGGCAAAATTCACGGGCCAGGGTCCTTCGTTTCACCAGCCTGCTGATCTTTAAAAAGAGATCTAATCTCAAATCATTGATTCCGTGCCAGGACATCTTCATTGATTTCGATGGATGCCCTTTTCCTTAGCCGCTCGATCCAGATTTCAAAGGCATCGGCCCTTTTTCTCTCCGTAAGCGTCTCTTTGATCTTTTCCCAAATGGGGGATCCTTTCTCGAGCCCCAGACTTTTTCGTTGGGATACAAAGAGGATATGATAACCCATATCCGTCTTTACAGGGCCAGTAATCTTGCCAGCCTGGATACCTTTCAAGGCTTCTGCAAACTCCGGCCTGAGGTTTTCGACATAAAACCAGCCGAGGTATCCCCCCTCTGAGGCAGATGCATCCTGGGAATACTTGGAAGCCAGTTCGGCAAAGGATTTTCCCTCCTCCCACTCTCGTATGATCCTCTGTGTCCTCTCCGTAATCTCTTTTTCCATCTCAGAGGGTTTAAAAAGGATATGAGAGATCTCCACCCGCATGCCTTCCTTATTTCCCGTCCACTCGGTGTCATAGTATTCCTGAATATCCTGGTCCGTGACCTTAACGTTTTGGTGCAGGATTCTTTGATGCATCCTTAAAAGGGATATCTCTACATGGATATTTTTTTCAAGCGCCTCCCGTGTTATCCCTTCCTGGGCCAGCACCGAATCCAGTGCTTCATCCGAGTTCAATCTGTTTTCACGTTTGATCTGGTCGATATGCTCTTCGATCTCCTCCTTCGTAGGCGACATTTTGGTCCGTTCCGCCTCCTTGATCATCAATATTTCGTCAATAAGATCCTGAAGGATCCTTTCCCTGATCCTTTTTCTTGAATCCTCATCCAGTTTTTGGGGGGAATTTTCAGCGCCCAAAAGCCTTTTTTCCCGGATCAGCAGATCGCTCAATGTAATGATTTCACCATTTACAACAGCCAATATGCCATCGATCAATACAGGTCTGGCAAATGAAGGAATGCTGATCATACAGAAAGAAATCAGAGTAAAAATAATGGTAACCATGAACCGGTACTTCAAGATATCTTTATTCAGTATAAGCATTTAATCACTCTCAGTCATCGCTTTAAGATTCAACTTAATGCGTGCATTGGACCGCAATGCATAAAGCCAATCATGGAATGCCTTATCCCTTTTTTGGGCCAAAAGGATTTGCACAATTTTGGGCTTGGCTTCTTCCCATGTGGCCTCTTTGGCTTCATGAATCTCCATGAGCTGAAAAATATGATATCCATAGTCACTTTGGACCACATCGCTGACTTCGCCTTTTTTTAACTGGAGCATCACCTCATCGAATTCAGGGGGCATCTGCCCTAGACCGAAAAATCCCAGATCTCCGCCGACTTCACGATCAGGACTCAAAGATCTTTCCCTGGCCAACTCGGTAAAATCTCCCCCCTTTTTTAATTCCTTCAGTATCTCCCTGGCCTCCATTTCTGATTCCACAACTATCTGCCTTGCCCTGAATTCTTTATCCTTGTCAAAATCCTGTTTGTGAGATAGAAAAAAGGATCTCATCTCCTCTTCACTGACCTCTAAACCGGGTTCGATTTCCTGTTTGATCAACTTTTTTGTCAGAAGCCCTTGCAGAAAAAAGGAGCGCCAGCCTTCATAGGCAGGATCCGTCAGATAACCTTCCACAGAAAATTTGCCGGGTGGATATCCTTCCCCTATTTCCTTGAGTGAGACCTCCAGATCCTCGGGACCGACGGTAATCCCTTTTGCATTGGCCTCCTGAACCATTAGCTCTCTATCGATCATGAGCAGAAGCAGTTCCTTCCTGAGGGATTTGAACTGTTCATCGGATTCCAGATAGGGTGCCTCCATATCCAGATTGAGACGCTGAAGCTCCTGATTGAAATCCGCCAGAGAGATCTTTTTCCCGTTGACCTGGGCGCATATAATGGAAGCGGCTTTCTCGCTTTCACTCACAGGTCTGCATCCCGGAAATGCCGCCATGGTCATGATCAAACCGATTAAAATCATTTGAAAGACAGCCTTTGATAATCCACTTCCAATCATATTCACAGGGATGACAGCCCTTTTCTTGAGAAACATGGCCCTTTTTTCTCCGATCGTTGTTATTGTTGTGCTTTTAGAAGTCATTTCATAAGCTTAATAATCCAGATAATGACCTTTTCCGGATGATTCATATTTTAGATCGTCTTCAGACTGCATGCAAGCTTTTAAGAATGATGTGAGCGGACATATTTACTTTGCGAATAATGAGGTTGTGAGCGAACATATTTACTCCGCTAGACGGGCAGGCTTTTTTAATTTTCTAAGGCTTGCTCCGCTAAATTGCAAAAACTCGCTTCGCTCAGACATTTGCAATTTTATACGCTCCGCTTCTCCAAGAAAATTTTCAAAAAGCCTCCCTATATCGCTCCGTAAATATGTACACTCACACTATCTTCAAAATCCCTGAGTAAACATGTCTGCTAAAAAAGAGGGACAGGGTGAAGGAGAAGGCTATAGAAGATTCTGGTTTGAAGTTCCAAAGACTGAAGGGTGAAGATGGGCAAAGTTTACTTAAGCAGATACTTGCAGGGAGGACCTTTTTGCAGCTTCTTCAATCATTGGTAAGCATTGAGATGATTTTAGTCTTTCATCCCCATTTAGTAGCCAGATCCATATATGAGTATCCAGAAGAATCAGGTTGGAGGTTTTATTGGTCGGCATTCCATTTCTCTCCGGTTGAACCTATGATATCTCCGGAAATAGTAATCAACCTTCCCAAAAACTGAGATCGGTTTAAATCATACTGATATTTTTTTATGGAATAAAGATTCTATTGACATAAAACTCACAAAATGCTTAAATATCGGGTGAGTAAAAGAAGAATCCTTATGATTATGTGCCGAAGTGGCGGAATTGGTAGACGCGCTAGGTTCAGGGTCTAGTAGGTGTACGCCTGTGGGGGTTCGAGTCCCCCCTTCGGCACCATTCCTTTCCCTTTTTCTCCCTCTGGTATTCGTAAAAATGTCGTTGAGGCGGCATTGTGGGTTTTTTTGTGAAGGGCTCTTGGCGAAGCGGAGCGTATAAAATTGCAAATGTTTGAGCGAAGCGAGTTTTTGCAATTTAGCGGAGCAAGCCTTAGAGCCTTCAAAAAAAGCCACGCAGACGCCGGAATGATTTTTTACGAATACATCATTTATCACTGCCGGAATTTTTTTCAGCCAATACCTCTCTGATCCACCTTTTAAACAATGTCTCGGACTCCTGATCTTCTTCAAGGCGTATACCGAATGGTTTGCTTGCCTCTCCGAAATAAACCGTTCTATGGGGAAATGGGATTTCGATGTTCTCCTCGTCGAATCGTTTCTTGATCCTGCGGTTCATTTCCCTTCCTATCAGCCATTGTTTGATCGGTTTGGTCTTGATTCTAGCCTTTATAATGATGGCTGAGTCACCGAACTTGTCCAGGCCCAATATCTCTAAAGGTTCGAGGATTTCCGGTGCATAGGTGGGGTCTGCCATGATCTCGTTGCTGATCTTTTTTAGGATTTCGCTGACACGGTCCACGTCTTCTTTATAGGCCACACCGATCTCAAAGAGATAAAATGAGAAGTTGTGTGTGAGATTGGAAAGGGTATCTATGGTGCCATTCGGAAATATATGCAATGCCCCATCCAGTCCCCTAAGAACAGTAGTCCTCAGGTTGACTGCCTCCACCAATCCGCCCGTGCCGTTCAGGATGGCCACGTCTCCCACCCTGACCTGATTTTCGATAATCATGAAAAGTCCGCTGATCACATCTCTGACCAGGTTCTGTGCGCCGAATCCTACCGCCAGGCCGACAATGCCTGCACCGGCCAGTATCGGTTTGATATCAAAGCCGAGTTCCTTCAGGATCATCATCACGGCCACGATCCAGACGGTAATCAGGACCGTTTTATAGATAATCTCACCGATGGTCTTGATCTGCTTCTCGATTTCGATCTTTGATGCACCGGGACGGGACTCCATCCGGATTTGGATGAGCCTTTCCATTTTGGATATGATCAATCTGGACATCTGGATCAGCAGCAAGGCCAATACCAGAATGAGAGGGATGCGGATCAGGGAATAGATATAAGCGGAATATGCAGACAAAAATCGAAAAACTCGAAAACCCCAGGCCTGAAATAGAAAGAGGGCTGTCAAGAGTAGTACAATGATTTTAAATGCCTTTTTCATCTGGTTTGCATAGGAGGAAAGGCGGTTTTCAAAGTCGGGATAACGGGTACTGATAGGCTGGATATACCTGGAAAAACCCAGAATAGCCATCTGACCCACTTTCCAGAATAAAAACGCCAGAAAAAGAATCAGGAGGCTCTTTAACAAGCCATTCAGGAGATAGGAGGATAAGAATCCCTCTCCCTGAAAAAGATTGCCTCTGAGGAGGCTGCTGATTTTTGCAAGAATCCCTTCTTCTCCGAAGATCTTTGGGAACCTTGAGACGTCTTTCTGACAGGATAGATATGACCCCTGAAAGGAGGCATTCACCACAGGAATCCGGCAAATAGCAGATGTAAGAAGGAGAACAAGGACGGTGATCATAAAATAAGTTTTTCTGGACATTTTTCCCCCTCACCTCTTTTAAGATATGATAAACTTGTCAGGAAACTTTTAGGGTATCATAAAAAATCGCTCGAACGATTGCAAGTAGGATTGGTAAATGATTATCCCGGGTTCGGCGTGATTCGATTCACAGTCAATAATCATTGAAATATCTGAAAGACTGTGGTATCTTGATTCCTTTGAGGTAGTGATTTAACAAAGCCACTGATTATAAATCCTTTTTAGTGTTTGTAAAAAAGTCATTATTTTATTTTGAACGCTTTTCCCTTTATTTTATTGTTAATGAATATCCTTTGCTATTCGTCCTTGGTGTATCCTTATGGTAAACCGGAATTCTACCCAAATGTCATTCAAATCGGGTTTTGTTTCCCTGATAGGTCCTCCCAATACAGGGAAATCCACGCTCTTGAACCGGATCATCGGTCAAAAAATATCCATCATCTCTCCCAAACCCCAAACCACCCGCAACCGGATCCTGGGCATCTGGCATGGAGAAACGGCTCAGATCATATTTTTTGATACACCGGGGATCCACAAGGCATCCAAAAGACTCAATCAGAAAATGGTTCAGACTGCACTCAAGACCTTTACGGACTCAGATCTGATCATAGTCATGGTGGATACATCCCCTCCATCCATAGAGGACGGGGATGAAAGACTTATCCTGACACATGTCCGGTCCGTTAAAGTCCCGGTTTTTCTTCTGATCAATAAGATTGATCTTATCCCTAAGGCAAGGATCCTGACATTGATCGACGCATACAAGGATCTTTTCCCATTCAAGGAGATCATTCCCATCTCTGCCCTGACGGGTGAGAATTGCCCGGATCTTATGCAGACCATAATTCGTTATCTGCCCTCCGGACCTCCTTATTATCCTCAGGAGATGGTGACGGATCAGACTGAAAGGTTTGTGGCATCCGAACTCATTCGCGAGAAATTGATCCTTCTGACCCGGCAGGAAATCCCTTATGTAGTTGCCGTAACTATTGATGAGATGTCTACGGATCGGGAATCGGATCTGGTGAATATCATGGCCACCATCATGGTTGAAAAGGCATCTCAAAAGGGTATTATTATTGGGAACGGTGGACAAAAACTGAAAGAGATCGGACAGAGGGCAAGGCATGAGATAGAACATCTCCTGGGAAAACATGTATATATGAAATTGTGGGTTAAGGTGGCTCGAAACTGGCGAGACAATGAACGCAGGCTAAAACAGATCGGTTATTGATCTCGAATTCATCCATTCATCCATTTCTCCTTTTAGGAGAGGGGGGTGGCATTTATGGTCCCTAAAATGAGTTTACTTTTTTTGACAGTCAGAAAGTTGATCAATCGCGGTGCGACCTCAAATCTTTCCAATATGGTCAATAAACTGCACCCTGCGGATATTGCGCAGGTCATGCGGCAGTTGGGCCCATCGGACCGCTTTTTACTCTTTGGTCTGATTTCGGAAAAGGAAAAGGCTGCAGATGTAATGAGTGAACTGGACCCTCCCCTGCGATCGGAACTCCTTGAACAACTGGATCCCAAAAAGATTGCAGAGATCTTTAAGGAGATGTCCCCTGATGATCTTGCGGATATCGTTGGGGACATGCCCAAGGATGTGGCCAATAAGGTCCTGGGATCCTTGGGCAAGAAAGACTCCGAAGAGATCCAGGAATTGCTCAAATATGAAGAGGACACCGCCGGCGGGATCATGTCCCCCCATTTTTTGGCCCTTAATGAAAATATCTCGGTCAAAGATGCATTGGAAAAGATCAGGGCCAGCAGTGATGATATGGAAGTCTCATTCTATTTATACCTGGTGGATGATTTTCAGCACCTCACAGGGATTATCTCCTTCAGGAAGCTGCTCACCAGTCCTCTGGATACGTCATTAAAGAAGATCATGAAGACCGAGGTGATCAGTGTCCGTGTGGATGAAGACCAAGAAGATGTGGCCAGGATTGTTGAACGTTACAATATCCTTTCGGTGCCGGTAGTTGATCGTTACAACAAACTGGTGGGGATTGTAACAGTCGATGATGTAATCGATGTCATCCGGGCTGAGACGACTGAGGACATTTATAAGATGGCAGGTACCAGCCATGAGGAGCTATTCGAACAATCCACATGGAAGGTTGTGATGATGCGTATGCCCTGGCTTTTGATCACCCTGATCGGCGAGACCTGTTCCTATTTGATTATGCGGATGCATCAGGGGACCCTTCAGGAAAATATTGCCATTGCCTTTTTTATCCCTATGATCATGGCCCTGGGAGGGAATGTGGGAAACCAGTCCCAGACCATTGTGGTCCGCGGTTTGGCAACAGGAAAGATCATGGATACGGAACAGTGGAAGATCCTTTTCAAGCAGATCCGAATCGGCATGGCCATGGGAATTATTGCGGGTATATTGATCTCCTTTTTCTCACTGATCATCGATTCCAAGCACCATGTGCTTTCTGTGATCGTGGGTTTTTCCCTTTTTATGTCCATCACCATATCCGGACTCATAGGCGCGGCCATTCCTTTTACCTTAAAGAGGTTCAATATTGACCCGGCTGTGGCTGCAGGACCTTTTATCACGAATTTCAATGATGTTATCAGCATCTTTATCTATCTGAGCCTGGCCACAGGTTTGATTGTTTTCCTAGTTTAGTTACCGGGTTGTGTCTATAAATCATACAGAGGCTGTTGTCATCGGTTCTACCAATCTGGTGGAAGCCGATCGGATCATATCTGTCTATTCCCCTGAATTTGGGCAAATAAGGGGGGTCGCCCATGGCGTCAAGCGGATAAAAAATCGGTTCGGGAGTGCTCTTGAGCCTTTGACCCATATCCAACTCATATACAAGGACCGGCCGAATCGTGAACTTCAGATCTTTCAACAAGCGGATATTATTAACAGTTACCAGACGTTGCGTGATGACATCATCTGCCTGTGTGCAGGTCTCTATGCGGCGGAATTGGTTCAAAAACTCACCCCCGTCGGGGGAGATGGTCAGCCAGGCATTTTTTTGCTCCTATTGAAAACCCTGGCACTCCTTTCAACGAAAACAGACACGATTTCCATATTGCACATTTTTGAGGTCAGGTTCCTGGATCTCCTGGGATACAGGCCAAATCTTACACAATGCCTGGGTTGTCAAGCCTTACCCCAGGGATACGGATGGGGCTACAGCCCTTCTAAGGGCGGGTTGATATGCCCGGCGTGTCGTAAAAAGATCAGGGATACATTATCCCTTTCCCCCGGTGGGATTAAATTCCTGGTCCAGGCCATGCAAATGGATCTTGACAGGGTGGGCAGACTGAGGATTCTCCCTTCATCCAAAGGGGAACTGGAGAATATTCTGCAATCGATGCTTATGATGCATTTGTGCGCTCCCCTCAAATCCTACCCCATACTAAAGAGCCTTATGTAAAAAGGATCAATTCGCTGTTTTCCTTTTAAAAACAATTTGTTACAAAAAAATATTTGATTTTTTTCGCTAAAAATGCTATATATTCTTTATAGAGACGCTTTCCCACGTCTCATTTCGTGGGGGTCTAACGGAAAAAATCTCCTGCCCTGCGTTGGGCCCCCATGATGTTCATTCCTTTCCCTTCTCCACCCTTGAATATAATATATTTATTTCCTTCTTCCTTTCTCCCCTGCGGCATTCGTACAAAAGTCATAGATTCGGCATTGTGGGCTTTTTATCGGAGGCACCTGGCCAAGCCCAGGCTATAAAATAAGAAGATG
>JBLIRM010000160.1:0-7842 GCA_049472295.1 bacterium
ATTCATAATGAATTCATTCGAATACCTGTCTATTATAATAGCTATGTGTTTTGAATCGGCGCTATGGGAGTGGAAGACCATTTTTCTTATCGAATTCCTTTAAACTTTTCCGGTCTGATTTCTTCCCTATGGATTGATATTTGTGTTAGAATATAGGCACTTTTTATATTCTTTAAAGGATACAGGATATAACAGATTTTTGGAGGTATGGGATGTACAAGCGTGTCAAGAAAAGAATACTGACAAGTATCCTTACTCCGATTGCCAACACAGAGGGCCGGCTTCAGGACAAGGCGGATTATATCTTCGGATGCCTCATGCGAAGCGGGGTGGTTTCAAATGAGGACAAACCCTGTTTCATTAATGAATTCTTCCGGCATGTCAACAAGGTCAGCGATGATATAAGCAACGTCCTTGATAAAGCGGTGATAAAGACCCTCAAAAAGTTGAATATCTCTATAGAGGATGAAAAAAAAGGGGATTAGAGCCGCATAAGGTTCTGATACCACCGGATCATTTCCGGGCCGAAGATCAAGCTGATCATTCCCCCAAGGCAGAGGAATGGGCCGAAGGGGATCACATCCTTTCTGCCTTTCTTCTTTATCAATATCAGGAAGCCCCCCCACAGGGAACCCATCAGGGACGCCCAGAAGATTGTTACCACTCCGCCCTGCCATCCCGTAAAGGCTGCAATCATGGCAATAAGCTTTATATCCCCTCCACCCAGGCCCTCGCGCTTCCATATCCACTTGCTTGCCACAGCAATGAGGAAAAAACATCCCCCGCATGCAAGGATCCCGATCAATGAATCCAGGGGCCGGGTCCTCATAAAGGGGAAAAGGCTGATCAGAAAGCCCAGGGCGATTCCGGGCAGGGAGATAATATCCGGGATGATGAGGTGCTCGATGTCTATGATGGAGATCACAATGAGAGATCCTGTAAAGGCCAGATAGGGAATCAGTGGCCATGTAGGCCCGAATCGCCATCCCACGGCAAGAAACAGAAGGGCTGTCAAGGCCTCCACCAGGGGATACTGCCAGGAGATCCTCTGTCCGCAGCCCCTGCAGCGGCCTCTGAGCAAAAGATAGCTGAGCACAGGGATATTGTCATAATATTTCAGAGGCATTGCACATTTGGGACAGTGTGAGGCTGGCAGCACAATGGATTCCCCTCTGGGTATGCGCCATATGCAGACATTCAGGAAGCTTCCCACGATTAGTCCCAGGATCAGAAGGCTTGGATAGAATAAAAATCCGATGATATAAGTCATATGATTCTATTCGTCAATTCAGAATAAAAACATAGGAAAAGTCCCATCTCAGAAACAGAACCAAAGGAGGGCCCTCAGGACAATCGCGGCATAGAGCCCGGCCAGCACATCATCCGTCATAATGCCCCAGCCTCCGGGAATCCCCTCGAGCCTTCTTATGGGAAACGGTTTCAGGATATCAAAAGCACGGAAAAGGAAAAAACCCAAAACTGCTTTCACCGTACTGAAGGGGATGAATCCCATGGTGATGAGGTAGCCCACGATCTCATCGATAACCACCGGCCCGGGGTCCTTCCTGCCCCAGAGGATCTCTGCCTGATGCGCAACCCAGACACCCAGCAGAAATATGGCGAGGATGATACCCACCTGAAGGGGGATGTTCCATTTTATGATTAAGGCGTATACACCGATGGCTGCAAAGGAGCCGAACGTTCCCGGACAGATAGGCAGATATCCCACGCCAAGGCCGGTGGCCAGGATTTTCACCAGAAATGCAAGACCTTTTCTTTCTGTTTTCTTAATCCCTTAAACCTTTCGATATCCGGTCAGGACAAAATTTATGCGATTCAACAAAGAAGGCGGATCAATCCAGGCAAAAATCCCCGTGTTTTTGGATATGCGGGACAAGACCTCCCTCCTCCAGTATCCGGATCATGAAGTGGGGTATGGGGGTGGCCTCGAGATCGATCCGCCCCTCTTTGTCCCTGACCCTGCCCTGAACCAGGTCGATCTCCAGTATGGCCCCGTCCGGAATGGGATCGGTGTCCAGATCCAGCAGGGGAAGCCCGATATTGATGGCATTTCTGTAAAAGATCCTGGCAAAGGATTTGGCCAGAACCGCTCCAACACCCGCCATCTTGATTATCAGGGGGGCGTGTTCCCGGCTGGACCCCAGGCCGAAATTCTTTCCTGCCACAATGATATCCCCTGGTTTCACCTTATTGGGAAATTCAGGGTCCGCATCCTCCAGCACATGTTTCGCCAGCTCCGGGAGGTTTGTCCGCAGATGAAAGAGCCGGCCCGGGGCAATCAGATCCGTGCTAATGTCGTCACCGAATTTCCAAACCCTGCCTGTGATCATAAAAATACCTCCCTGGGATCCGCAATAGCCCCTTTTATGGCTGAATATGCCGCTGTGGCCGGTGATGAAAGATATATAAAACCTTTCGTATTTCCCATCCGGCCCAGAAAATTCCTGTTCTGTGTACTGAGGCATACCTCATCCTCCCCGAGTATGCCCTCGTGAATCCCGACGCAGGGACCGCATCCAGGAGCCAGGATGATTGCCCCGGCCTCCACCAGGTCCGACATGATGCCCTCGGCAATGGCCTGAAGGAATACCCTCCTGGACGCCGGCACCACAATCAGTCGGGTATGAGCAGCCGCGTGTTTTCCCTTCAGTATTCGGGAGGCGATCCGCAGGTCTTCGATCCGGCCGTTGGTGCATGTGCCGATAAAGACCTGATCCACCTTCTGCCCGGCCAGTTTCCTCACCGAGACAACGGTGTCCACCCTGTGGGGAACAGCTACCATGGGTTCCATTTTCCCCAGGTCCATATTCAGTATCCGGGAATAGTGCGCCCCTTCGTCAGGAAATATCTCTTGATAGTCCCCGGGCCTTCCCTGCTGCACCAAATATTCGAGGCACACGGCATCGGATGCGATCAGACCTGTCTTGGCCCCAGCCTCCACTGCCATGTTGGAGAGGGTAAAACGGTCGGACATGGGCATGCGGAGGATCCCCGGACCGTCAAATTCCAGGGCCATATAAGTGGCGCCGTCCGCTCCGATCTTCCCGATGATCGAAAGTATGAGATCCTTGGCAAATGTGCCCGGCGGAAAGTCACCTTTGACATCTATCCGGATGGTTTCAGGCACCCTCATCCATGTCTTTCCGAGTGCCATGCCCACGGCCACGTCAGTGGAACCCATGCCTGTGGCAAATGCGGCAAGTGCGCCCGAGGTGCAGGTATGGGAATCCGCGCCGATCAATATGTCACCGGGACGGATAAAGTCCTCCACCATCCTCTGGTGACATACTCCCTCGCCCACATCGGAGAGCCTGGCCCCGGTCTTTTTAGCAAAGGCCCTGAGGAGTTTGTGGGCATCGGAGAGTTCCTTCCTCGGGCTGGGGGCCGAATGGTCAATGAAAAGGATGACCCGTTCCGGATCAAACACCCCTTCAAGCCCCAGGCGCTCTATCTGCTGCACGGCCAGGGGGCCGGTGCCATCCTGAGTGATGGCCCAATCAATGGGCACGATCACCAGATCGCCGGGTTTTACGGGTTTGCCGCAATGCTGTGCGATGATCTTTTCTGCCAGTGTCTGTTTCATAGGTTTCTTTCAGTTTATTGATTCTATTGAAAACTGCTCCTTTTTTGAATGGTCGTAACCGTTCACCGCATTTCCCTATTGTCATTGCGAGGAGCCGAAGTCGACGTGGCAATCTCAAAAAAGATCGCTTCGCTCGCAATAACTATAGAGTTAACGGTTACGAATGGTCAATACCGAATATCCAATTTGTGTTCATCGAAAAAAAGATGATGTTACAATTGTAAGGTCTTTATTTATAACCAAAAAGACCTGCCTGTGTCAAGAAAGGCCATCAGAGCAGTGAATAATCACCCATAAAACGGGGGGCCTGTTTTATACCCCTAAGGTGTTTTATATTGCTGTCATTGTGAGGAGACCGAAGGCCGGCGCGGCAATCTCTCCCGATTCCATTGCACTGCATGAAATACCGTGGCATTCCGAGATTGCTTCGGGCTCCGCCCTCGCAATGACTTAATATATGACTTTTTGCAGGGTTATCAATATCCAAAAAAGAATGAAAAATAAAAAGGGTTTAGGTCCCCTTTTGAAACTCGAAGAAGACCTAAACCCTTTATGGTTTATCTTTTATGCGTGCCTTCCGGATCGAATAGATCGTTCAAACACGGATGGCAACGACTCCGGTTATCACCAGAATCCTCCAAGCATGCCAAACAAACCGCCAAACGTCCCGCTCCAACCGGGTGTCGCACCAAGGCCGGCAATAGTGCTGCGTGAACCCAGGATGGACATGCCTAAATAATTGGAGGGATTCAGATTCTGACCGTAGGAATAACTGAATGGATAGGTATAGCTACCTGGCATGGTCTGGACGAATCCGGGCGTATAGGGCATGTAAGCGCCTTTCAGCCAGTCCCCGCTGATCGAATAGGGCGGAATGGTTCCTGGCATGAGGTTAAAGAATCCCTGCTGGGTCATGACACCGGTATAGCCGGTTGGACCGAACGTAGGATAGCCTTGGCTATACATGCCGCCGTAGCCGCCACCATAGTAACCGCCGCCGCCATAGTAGCCGCCGTAGCTGCCACCATAGTAGCCGCCGCCGCCATAATAGCCGCCGCCACCATAGTAGCCGCCGTAGCTGCCTGGATAGTAGCCGCCACCACCATAGTAGCCGCCACCACCATAGTAGCCGCCACCGCCATAATAGCCGCCGTAGCTGCCAGGATAGTAGCCACCACCGCCATAGTAGCCGCCGTAGCTGCCGGGATAGTAGCCGCCACCGCCATAATAGGCTTCAGCCGGGGCCACCAGACCAAGGCAAAGGAGGAAAAGGCATAGAGTGCCCATGGTCAACCATTTTATGATCGCTTTATCCTTTCTTTTCACTTTCTTCTCCTTATCTTTAAAATCTTGGAAATCTAACCTGGTATAATGATGGAGATTAGATCATTAACAGACAATCATCCCCCCTTTCATAACAGTAAGTCAAATTCTCAAAACAACATAAAATCATGGGAGTGTGATATATTTTTCATATGTTAATGTGTGTCAAAAAATTTTCCGCCCTTTGATCCCAAAAGGGCAACCGGCTCATATATACTCAAAGCCCTTTTCTTTCAATGCATTCTTATGCATATAGAAAAAAGGCCCTTATGATTGTCCCTCTTAAAAAACCTGTAATTCCGATTCTATAATCTTTTTATATTGAAACATAAAAAATATGATGCAATAAGCATACCAAAAATTCCCTGCATTTTATACAGGTCCGGATTCCAGGAACAATTGCCAGAAAGGGATAACCTCCAGATCCCAAGCTCCTTCACTCGCAGCCCTTTTCCACTGGGCGGTACAGGAAGGACAATCCGTGATGAGGAGTTGGACCCCCTTTTCCATTATTATTTTCAGATGATCCTGGCTAATCTCTTCTGCAATATCCGCCCTGTTCGATGGGTATCCGAATCCATGTCCGCAACACATGGGTGAGGGAATTGCTACATAAAGATCCCCGGCCATTTCTGCTATGCTTTGTTGGTGACTGGAGGCAGTTTTCGGCTCCAGTAAACAAGGCGGATGATAGGCCACTTTCTTACTCAATAATTTTCGAGGTTTTAACCCCGAAGACAAAAACGGATCGGAAATGTGTTCGAATGCCATATTCATCTTCCGGTTCAGCAGGAGGGGATAATACCTCTTGAATGTCTCCAGGCAAAAGGGACAGGGCGTAAGGACCTGCCGGATCTTTAGTTTTTCAAAGATCTCCAGATTCCTTCTCATGCTGAGCAATGCCCCTTCCTGATCCCCCTGCAAAAGATATGGAAGACAGCAGCAGAATCCCTCAGGTGTCACTATAGTATCCATCCCTTTGCCCGACAGCAAGGAGCCGACCTGTTTCATCTCTTCGTGAACCGCAAGGCAACCGGTAAAGATCATGACCCCGCGGGATGGCGTCCCCCTTTTTGATATATCCTTGATCCACGCCTCGATCTGAAGGGAGGAGGATACGGTTGGATTCAGGGCGCGCCTGGCAAAGGAGGTGTTCTCGATGGCACTCCTGTCTATCCTTCTCAGGAGTTCCATGCCTTGAAAAAGGAATCGATCGAAGGGTACACCTGCCGCACAATCTCTCTGGCACTGAAGGCAAAAAAGACAATCCAGGAGGGAGGGAGTGCCTTGGCTCCCCGAAAGGACATGGGTGGGAGATGCTTCCGGTCCACCCCTTTCTTTCTCGATCAGTGCCCTCATCAGCTCCAGTCTGCCTCTGGGGGAGTCCGTCTCCAGTCTGGTCTTGCGGTATACGGGACAGCTGCCCAGACAGATACCGCATCGAACGCATGACCTCAAGCTCTCCTGATCTTTATCCTTTCCGGTCACATCAAAAAAACTCAGGGAAAAGGCGTCTCATGGCCTTTTCCACATAATCCTCTATCTCTGAAGGTGTAGATAGAATCATGGCACGATATGCCATCTCCGCAGCCTGCTCATATCTCACTGAGCGCACGATCTTTTTGATTATGGGCAGGGAGGGTGCATTCATACTCAATTCATCCAGTCCGAGACCGAGCAGGATGAGGGTGCACAACGGATCTCCTGCCATTTCTCCGCACATGGCCACCCTGATCCCCTGACTGTGGGCAGCCACTACACATTGCTTGACACTGCGCAAGACAGCCGGGTGAAGGGGTTCATAGAGATAGGCTACATGTTCATTCCCGCGGTCAATGGCAATGGAATACTGGATCAAATCATTCGTTCCGATGCTGAAAAAGTCCACCTCCCTGGCCAGGAAATCCACAGTCATTGCTGCGGAGGGGATCTCGATCATAACCCCGACCTGGATCGCTTCATCGAAATAGATCCCCTTGGACAGCAGCTCCTGTTTGACCTTATCCAGGATATCATTGGCCTGACGCACTTCATCGATACCGGATATCATGGGATAAAGGATCTTCAATTTCCCATAGGCACTGGCCCTGAGGATCGCCCGCAACTGCAGCTTAAACAGGTCCTGGTGTTTCAGGGAAAAACGGATGGCCCTCAATCCCAGGACTGGATTGGGTTCATCCTCCTCGTGAAGATGGGAGGTAATCTTGTCTCCTCCCAGATCCAGTGTCCTGATCACTGCGGAATAGGGTGATATCTGTTTGGCCAGTTTTTTGTAAACCCTGAAATGATCCTCTTCTGTGGGAGCATCCTTTTTATTCATATACAGGAACTCGGTCCGGTAAAGCCCGATGCCCTCTGCCCCGCGACTCAGCAGGTGTGGAATCTCATCAAAGAATTCGATATTCCCTTTCAGTTCGATCCGATAGCCGTCATAAGTCTCGGCCGGCTGATCCTTGAGCCTCAAAAGCTCGGAAACGATGTACTTATAATGTTTCTGTTTGTCCAGATAGTTCCTGAACTCGGCAGGGGTTGGATTGACAATCATTATGCCTTCATTACCGTCCACGATAACGGGATCCCCGGTCTTTACCGTGGCGGAAACGTTTTCCAGGCCAACCACTGCAGGTATTTCCAGAGATCTGGCAGTGATGGAGGTATGGGAGGTTCGACCCCCCATATCCGTGGCAAACGCAAGCACCTTTCCTTTGTGCATCTGGGCAGTATCCGCCGGTGAGAGATCATGGGCAATGACAATTACATCCTGATCCAGTTCATCGATATTGCTGATAGTCTTACCCACCAGGTTTCTGAGGATCCTCTCCGCCACGTTCTCTACATCGGAGACTCGCTCCCGGATGTACTCGTCGTCGATCTGGCCGAAGAGCTGCCGAATGTGCTGCAGGGATTTCTTGAGG
>JBLIRM010000161.1:0-7799 GCA_049472295.1 bacterium
AAAAGTCCTTCATTATCTCTCGATGATCAAACGCCATATCCTCAGGCAATGAATCCATGTCGCTGAATATCCCGACTTCAGCAGCGTCATCCGCTGCATGGGGTTTTCCCTCGGCAGAGGCGATATAGACTGTGGAAATGGTATGATGACGGGGATCTCTGGCGGGTTCGGAATAGGTATGGAATTGACGCAAAAGGGTGACTTCAAGACTGGTCTCCTCTTTTGCCTCCCGAACTGCGGCATCCTCCAAAGTTTCTCCGTAATCCACAAACCCGCCGGGAATGGCCCATCCATATGGCGGATTCTTCCTCTTTATCAGAACGATCCCATCTTTGACCTTTATGATGATATCCACAGTGCTGAATGGCACCTTTCTTTCCGAATGTTGACACATTGCCTATTCATCCTCTCTGGTTTGAATTTTGAAGAATCAATTTAATCTTTCAGTTCATTCAGATGAACACCCAGCATCTCCAGCATCTTATCCGCTTCAGTGGTCGGTTTTTTACACAGATGATCCCGGCAGACATACACGGTTGCCTTTCCCCCAATACTTCTGTATTCCTTCACAAAGGGAGAAATCTCTTCGATAGCCGAAGCATTTCCTGCTGCAGGATAAAAAATGATGGTTTTGTTCGGAATAAAATGGCTCCGAATGGCCCTCAGCATATCTCCCGAATCCTCTGTCTGAGGTGCTCCCACAATAACCACCTGAAAGGATGGCCCGAAGGCATAGTCCAGGGCGACCATGAACTGCATATATGCATTGGGAGAGGCCTTCACCTTTCCGGAAAACACCCGCCCCATCACTTCAGCATCCTCGGCAAAACGGTGATCTGCCGTGATATGAAAAAGCCTTAAAAGGTTAAGCATGCAGACAGAATTCCCCGAAGGGAGAGCCCCGTCATACAACCCCTTTTGCCGGACAAGAAGTGCTTCGGAATCGTCAGGGGTAAAGTAAAACCCCCCTCCGGAGGCATCCCAGAAGTGCTCCCTCAAGACATGATGAAGCCTGAGTGCGCTTTTCAGACAGGATGCATCAAATGTGGTTTCAAACAGTTCCAGCAGGCCCCAGATAAAAAAGGCATAATCATCCAGATAACCTTTGATCCCGGGCTCTCCTTCCCGATATCGATGCAAAAGCCGACCATCCGGCATACTCATCCTGGTCGTAATAAAATCCGCTGCACACATCGCTGCTTCGGTATATTTTGGCTCATCAAAAACCCGGCCTCCCTTGGCCAGGGCAGCTATCATCAGCCCGTTCCAATCCGTCAGTATCTTATCATCTTTAAAGGGATGAATCCTCTTTTCTCTATAATCGAAGAGTTTCTCTCGGGCATGCTCCAGACGCGCAACAAGATCATTCGACGAAATACCCAGCCCGGATGCCATTTCCGATAGGGATTTATTCATATACAGGATATTTTTACCGGGCCTAAGGGGTGTTTCCCCTCTCGGGTAATTCCCTTTAGCCGACAGGTTAAATACATTGCTGATCAGATCCGCATCCCCTTTTTCCAGCAAATGCTGCACCTCTTTCAGTGTCCACAGGTAATATTTTCCTTCATCCCCTTCGCTATCCGCATCCTCAGCAGAATAAAATCCGCCTTCGGGCGAGGTCATGTCCCGCAAGATATAGGTGAGGATCTCATGGGCAGTCCGGGAATATATGTTTTTTTTAAAGGCTTGATAGGCCTCTGTGTAAGCCATGGCTAAAAGGGCCTGGTCATAGAGCATCTTTTCAAAATGAGGTATCAGCCATTTTTGATCTGTGGAATAACGGTGAAATCCGAAACCGATGTGGTCATAAATCCCTCCCATCCTCATTGCCTGAAGGCTCTTTTCCACCATATCCAAAGCCGCACTGATACCGGCCCGTTTCCAGAAACGAAGCAAAAACAGGATGTTGTGAGGGGTGGGAAATTTGGGTGCCCCTCCAAATCCACCAAACTGAGGATCAAAAGTCAATGCGAGATTGTCATAGGCATCCCTAAGGATGGATGCATCCGGTTCACCACCTTCCGGCATCTCCTCGATATCCATGAGTGCGGCAGTTATCTGCCCGGCGTATTCCTTCAGCTTCCCGGCCTGCGTTTTCCAGAGATCTCTTATGCGTGGAATCAGTTCCGATAAACCCACCAAACCAAATCGCCCCTTTTTGGGTAAATAGGTCCCTGCAAAGATAGGGGACCTGTCCGGTGTCATGATGATGGTCAGCGGCCAGCCCCCGCTTCCCGTCACCAACTGACAAACAGACATATAGACCCTGTCGATATCGGGACGTTCCTCGCGATCCACCTTGATACAGACAAATGCATCATTCATTAGCCCGGCAACCTCATCATCCTCAAAGGACTCATGGGCCATGACATGACACCAGTGACAGGTGGCATATCCGATGGAAAGAAAAATGGGTTTGTTTTCTTGCTTCGCTTTATCAAAGGCCTCTTTGCACCACGGAAACCAATCAACAGGATTATGGGCATGCTGAAGCAGATAAGGGCTCTTTTCATTTATCAGATGATTATGTTTTTTTTCAAAAGAGCCGGACTGAGCGGACATCTTCATCACCCCTTTATAAAAATCCTTTATAGTAAGCGATCACCAAGATGATCCCTGGCATCGATCATGAACCCAAATCTCATGGGATGTAATGCGCAGATTAAAAGGCTGGCATATCTCAGGGAAATATCAACTGCATGTGCGGGATCGGGGGCAGTGCCCTTTTGTGTTCCGAATATTTGACTAATCCGGCCACCTTTTCCACATGATCCCGATCAAAACCCCACTTGGTGATTCTATCGATATCTTCACCCAAATCTATCAAATAATAAAGGATCTGATCCGCTATTTCATATCCGATCCCCAATTCATCCTCATCCCTCTGTCCGGGCCAGAGGTCGGCTGTGGGATGCTTTTTGATAATCCTTTCCGGAACACCTAGATGGTTGGCCAGTTCATAAACATACGTTTTATACAACCCTCCCAGGGGCTCCATATCGGCTCCACCGTCACCGTATTTGGTAAAGTAACCGAGCAATAATTCCGACCTGTTTCCCGTTCCCACCACGAGCCCTCGTTGAACCGCCGCCATATCATAGAGTACTGACATCCTCTCCCGGGCCATCTTATTCCCTAAACGATAACGATCCGCTTCAGGGAACCGATCATAATAAATGTCTATACAAGGGCTGATATCCACGATCTGATAATCCATACCTAAATCCTTCACCACCAAAAGGGCGTCTTCCATGCTCTTTTTATCGCTTTGGTGATAGGGCATAATGATTGCCTTAATCTGATCCATTTTCAGAGCCTGGGATAAAAGGTAAGCAACTACAGCCGAATCAATCCCGCCTGAAAGCCCGAAGACACAAAAAGATCTGGACATATGGGTCATACGCCTAAGAAAACCGATGATCTCACAGCATGCCTTTTTGGGGTATAATGGGGGCAAACCTCTCTGTGCTCCGGACATCTTCCGCTCCATCTGAGGGTTAATAGAATAAGAAGTAAAAACCTCGAAACCGCTCAAAGCGGCTTTTCCGAAATGTATCATCCCATTTTATTCACTGTCAAGCAAGATGGAAAGGATGTGAGCGGACATATTTACTCCAACAAAACTTCGTCAGGCGGAGCGAAGCGGAGCTACTATGTTGCTCTTTCCAACCACAGAAAGGTCGGCAAAAAAGCCTTCCTATATCGCTGCCCGATCACAACTATAGAAAGGAGGGAAAAAAAGCCGGTGCAAACTGGCAGGTTAGATAAGGAACCGTAAATATATCCGATAATGTGGATGAGAGGGTGAAAAACGGCTGCCATTGGTTTATGCGTTGTGGGGGAAAATTTGAAGAAGGCTTTCATATGTGCTCCGTAAATATGTCCGCTCACAACTATAGAAGGGAGGGAAAAGAAAAGCCGGCTCAAACTGGTAGGTTATATAAGGAACAGTAAGTATGTCGGCTCGCGGGGATGGGATTAGATCCGGAAAGAGGTTTTAAAAAGGGAAAAGTCCGGGAAAGGGTATGAAAAATGGGCTGGGGAAAAAGAGAGGAGAGAATGGATTTAATGTGGAGGCTCCTTCAAGGGTGAGAGATGTCAAGGGATTGATCGGAGGATCGGGATACCCTGAATTGAGAAAGGAAACAGGGTTATATACATCATATGTTTTGTAGAATAGATCCGAACTGGTTGAACTTTCTAAACTAAAAGGATAGGGTAACAAGCTGTACCCGGGACTATTCGGTATGGTCACATATGGCATGCCAAAAGGATTATAAGAACTGTAAGGATCTTCTGTATAGACACTGAAAGGACTGGACAATGTGCTAATCAAATATCTTAACAGGGCAATCTCTAAGGCGAGAGGATTCGTGGCAATATTATTGGCTGAGGGGGCCTGTGCAAAAACTTGCACTGTTAAAAAAAATATGAAAAAAAATGCCACAATCATGGCCGAATCTTTCTTGGATAAAAACAAGCTTATATCCCTTCTTTGCTTCCCATTTGAATCCAACGATCACTAACAGGCAAACAAACCTTATGATTTATTTAAAATATTCAAATGATATCCTATCAATCACTGCTCCATAAATAATGCAAAACAAATACCACTCTGTCAGAAGAAAGCCTTATCCACAGAACTGAACTTAATTGGCCCTTTTGTCGATAAATAAGTGATTGTGGTTAATTTCTGTCCAATTGGCCTCTAAAGAGGCGAAGGAGCAGAAAAATGAATAAAGGGATTTGAATGTTAGTGGTTAGAAGAGGATGAGCGGATTATTTTATTGGTTCTCTACACGAAACACTAACAACTTTTTCAGAGGAGTTGAATTTGACCTATGAAAGCTAAAGAAAAAAGAATCCCTGTCAATTATCCTGTTATTGAAACTTGTACCAAAAAGATCCTTATCATTGACGATGAGCATATGGTTTGCGAGACCTTGCAAGATATCCTGCAGGAGGATGGCTATTATGTGCGCATCGCTTTGGATGCTTTGAGTGGTCTTGCTGAAATCGAAAAAGATCCTCCGGATCTGGTGATCTCCGATTTGAAGCTTCCGGATATCAGCGGGCTCGAATTATTAAAAAGGGTAAAGAAGGAACGGCCGTTTATGGAGATCATCATCATGACCGGGCTTGGTGAGGCTGAAACATATTTGGAGGCAAAAGCGGAAGGGGCCTTTGATTATATCATTAAGCCGATAAACATCCCGATTCTCAGACTCATGGTCTCAAAAGTGCTCTCTCAGAACTAGATTTTGGCTGATTTTTCCACTTTTCGATAAATATTATAAGTCTCTTCGAAATATACCCTCTTACTAAGTCACACCATTCATCCATATTGAAACCATAATGAAATATATGTTAGAATCGATCTATTATTGATTTTATTGTTTTCTGCGGACTCAATCGATCGCTCATCTTGTACCAAGCTGCAATAAACTGCCCCGCCGCAAGCAGCGGGGTATCAAAATTAATTTTTTAAGGCGCCCCAGGGGGCGGGGAATGATACTCATAGAGATTAAACCAGGAAATGATTTTTTACGAGTTCATCAGTATTATCAATCACTTTAATAGAGGAAACCCGAATGTCCCGACATAAAAAAATCATAAAAATCAAAGAAATGGAAAGAAGGCGAAGAAGAAGAGCAAAAAGGATCAAAGAACGTATTGCTGAGCTAAAAAAAGGGACCAAGGATAATCCAAAAAAATCCCAATCAAAGTGAATGAAATACCAGGCCGCATGCAGCAGGGTATCAAAGGATTTTTTTAGGACGTCCCAAGCAGCAGGGAATTATATCCACAGTGATCAAAAGATCTTGCCTGGGTTTAGTAACCCGTGCGGATCGAAAATTCTCTTTATGGCCTTCATGAGTTTGATCTCTTCCGGATCCATTTCCATATTCAGATATGGGGCCTTTGTCACTCCGATCCCATGTTCCCCTGAGATAGTCCCACCGAAAGCCACCGCCATTTGAAAAATCTCCCTTACCGCAGCCTTCGCCTTTTTTCCCTCCCGTGCCTCATCCCGAAGAAGGATATTTATGTGAATATTCCCGTCCCCTGCATGTCCAAAATTGGCCATATTCAGATCGTATCTTTCCGCGATCTCCTCCAGCCTTTTAAAACATTCGGCCAGACGATCCCTGGGCACGCATATGTCTTCGTTTATTTTTTTTGCACCGAGACGATAGATAGCCGGTGAAATGGCACGCCTGAGGCCAAAAAGTGCCTCCCGCTCAGGCTCTGATCGGGCCTCATCCACTTCGGTTCCAAACTGATTGGAAAGAAGGCCCTTTATTATATCTGCCTGCCGGTCGACCCCCCTTGCCTCACCATCCACCTCCAGAAGAAGCATGGCATTTTTATCTCCCGGAAAATCCATATCCAGACTGGCGGATACACAATTAATGCTCGATTTATCCATCAATTCCAGGGTGGAAGGTGTAATGCCAGTGTTAAAAATCGCAATGATGGCCGATACTGCATTATCGATCGAGGGAAAAAATACCCTCAGCGTTCTGACCATCTCCGGTTTATTGATCAACCTGAGATAAACCTTTGTAATTACCCCCAGCGTGCCTTCGGAACCCACCAGGAGTCGGGTGAGATCGTATCCCACAACGGATTTGAGCGTTCTTGATCCTGTACGCAATACCCTCCCGTCAGCGAGAACCACCTCCATACCCAGGCAATAATCCCTGGTTACACCATATTTGACTGCTTTCGGCCCCCCGGCATTTTCCGCAATATTTCCGCCGATGGTACAGGCCTTTAAACTGGCAGGATCAGGCGGATAAAAAAGCCCCTCTTTTTCCACTTCATCCTTGAGGTCTCCGGTAATCACACCAGGTTCAACCTCTGCAATCATATTCGATCTATTAATATCCAGGATGCGATGCATACGGGAGAGGGAAAGCACCACCCCCCCGAATATGGGGACCGCACCTGCAGTGACTCCGGTGCCGGAGCCCCTTGGAACAACCGCGATTCTCTCTCTATGGGCCCATTTCATGACCTCTGTCACATCGGTCATATCCTGCGGAACAACCACAAGATCGGGATATCCTGGCACATTGCTGGCATCCGTGGCAAAAGGCAGAAGTGATTCAGGAGAGGAATATATTTGGGATTTGTGAAGGAGACCCTTAAGGGAATCGATTTGACCGCTGTTGAGCATAAAAAAACTACTTTTTCTTCTTGTCTTCGTAAAGGGCCAGATCGGCTTGATTGATGAGATCGTAATCGGTTTGCGCATCCTCGGGGAAAGTGGCAATACCGGCACTGATGGTAATATGGAGATTCGAGGAAGAACCTTCGTAATGGAAAGATCTTTCCTCCAATTCCTTTTTGATCCTCTCTACGGCTGTCTGCGCATTCTTCTTTGATGTTTCGGGCATGATGGCCACAAATTCGTCGCCACCATATCTGGCCACTGTATCCACTTCCCTAAGACCGTCCCTGATCATCATAGAGATCTCCTTGAGCACAAAATCACCCACCTGGTGGCCGTAGGTGTCGTTGAAGGTCTTAAAAAAATCGATATCAAAGAGTACCAGGGAGACCCTGTGCCGATAGCGTGAAGACATCTTGAGGATCTCTTTCAGGTTCCGGTCAAAATATTCCCGGTTGAAAAGGTTTGTAAATGCATCCAGATTAATCAACCTTCTCAGATCCCTGAACCTTTCCAGTTTGGCCTCGATCCTGATGACCAGTTCAACCGGATCAAAAGGTTTTGGGATATAATCATCAGCACCTACTTTAAGACCCCCGATCCTGTCGCATACCTGCTC
>JBLIRM010000162.1:0-7749 GCA_049472295.1 bacterium
AGGAAACGGATTGGCAGGAGATCCAGGGCAGAATCGAACTTGGCATCGTACGCAGCCGGTTTTTCTTTTTTTGGGGCGGGAGCTACCTGATCTATGAAGAGGATACGACCAGGGAACAATTAGAAAATCTGCCATTGTCACTGACACTATTCCGGTTCGAAGACGAATTGGAAATGGAAAATGATCTCGGAGCATATGCGGGTATGTCGATACACCCGACCCCGAATCTGATTATAACCTTGGAAGGCCAGGTCCTCAACCAGGAGAGTATTCTCCTGTCGATGGATTATCTATTCTGATATCCGGGCTTCAGCTGGAACCGGATAAGGACAACCACCTATATTCTGCATCCGGATCCTACCGGCAGAATATCAGCTTTCCCAATGCTGCCGTTCCTCCGGAAAGACAATATTATGCTTCCTGATGAAATAACCCAGATTCCTACGATCTATCCCCAGGAGTTTGGCAGTCTTGCTCTTAACCCATTTGCTCTTTTGAAGCGCACTCAGGATAATGAGTCTCTCATATACCTTGAGCTGATTTCTGAGGTTAAGGTCTGCAGATTGCATGTCAATATGACTCGGGGAAGGATGATGGGATCTAAACTGAAGAGAAGGGATGGAATCAAGCTCGATGTAATCGCTTTCCGTCATGATCATGGCATTTTCAATGACATTCTTCAACTCCCGCACATTTCCGGGCCAGTCATAATCCATCAAATATGACATGGCATCTTCTGAGAATCCCTGGATCTTTTTGTTGAGGTTTGTATTATAAAAATTGATAAAATAATCCAAAAGGAGGGGTATATCCTCTTTCCTCTCTCTCAGGGGCGGCAGGAATATTGTTACCACACTCAAACGGTAAAACAGATCCTCCCGGAAATGTCCTTTATGAGTGGCCTCTTTTAAAACCACATTGGTGGTTGCAATAACCCGGGTATCGATTTTGATGTTCCGCGTCCACCCAACAGGGGTAATCTCCTCTTCCTGAAGCACCCGCAATAATTTTGCCTGACCGCTAAGAGGCATACTCCCGATCTCATCCAAAAGGATCGAGCCCATGTTGGCCAATTCGAAAAAACCCTTCCGGTCCTCGAATGCCCCGGTAAAAGATCCCTTTTTGTGTCCGAAAAGTTCGCTCTCGAGAAGGGTTTCAGTCAATGCGGCACAATTGACCTTAACAAATGATGCCCCCTTTCTGAGACTATGTCTGTAAATGGCATTGGCCACCACCTCTTTACCAGTGCCACTTTCACCCTGAATCAGAACGGTTGATTTGGTCTTGGCGATCAGACCAATCAGACGGCATATCTTTTTTATCTGCTCACTTTTTCCTATAAGGCTGTCAGACTGTTTATCATAGGACATATGCTTATATCCCCCCAAACCCGGATAAAATATTATAACCAATGATAATTAACCATTCGTGCATATGTTAGAAGCAATTTCTATACCACCAAAATTCAAAGGAGGGGTTTCATAATCCGGGAGGGGAGAGACGCGGGATATTAAGTGAACGATCAGTCTTAATAAAGTGTTAATGAAAAAGGGTTTAGAAATTTCAACCAAACCTTGCTGATGAAGAGGTCACCCATGGATGGTATTCCTGACATCATCTTCTGAGAAATACAATATTATTTGCATACTATGTATATTTTTTCATACTAAGGGGGATTGCCTGCATTAGTTTGCGATTTTTTAGGCATCTATAGTAAACGCCGAAAGTGAGTTGTCATTTCGAGGAATCGAAGAAGATCCCTCGTTTCACTCGGAACAGGCTCTGAAACCTTAAGATTTCTCGCTCGAAATGACATTTCTTGACTGACGCGACACTACCATGATGTCAAGTGATTTAAGGCGTTTACTATAAAATAGAGGCAATGCGGCTGTCTTGAGCAGTCAGGCTCCAGTCCTGAGTGGCCCTTTTTTGATTAAAAAAGCCTGCCGCCCCGATCATACACGCATTATCCACACAGAACCGGGCAGGCGGGATGACGATTCGGATACCTCCGGCCTTGCATTCATATGCAAGTCTCTCCCTGAGACGGCTATTGGATGCCACGCCACCGCCAATGGCCAGCAAATGAGAATCCGTTTTCATAACCGCGTCCATAGCCTTGGCCACCAGCACATCCACGACAGCCTCTTGAAATCCGGCTACAATTGGAAGAATCATGGTTTCATTATCAGGGCCAAAATACTCATGACCTTTTTCAAAGCGGATATGATTACACACCGCTGTTTTCAATCCGCTAAAACTGAAATCCAATGAACCCTTTTCAAGATAAGCCCTTGGAAATTTTATCCGATTGGGGTCTCCCTTTCCGGCCAATCTGTCAATCACAGGCCCTCCGGGATATCCCAGGCCAAGAAATTTGGCGACCTTATCATATGCCTCTCCTGCAGCATCATCCCTGGTCCGGCCTAAAAGCCTGTACTGGCCATGTCCTTTTACAAAATAGAGGTCTGTATGACCGCCGGACACAACCAGGCAGACAAACGGAAAGGTGATCTCAGGATCCGTGAGAAAGGAGGCATATATATGGCCCTCCAGATGATCCACAGGGATTAAAGGGATATTCCTTGCGAATGCCATGGCCTTGGCCACCGAGAGACCGATCAGAAGGGAACCTATCAAACCGGGTCCGATGGTCACTGCAATACCTTCGATGTCATTCAGGGTCAAACCTGCTTCATCAAAGGCCGAATTGATCACCTGGATGATGGTCTCTATATGCTTTCTGGAGGCAATCTCCGGAACCACACCACCATATTTGTGATGATCAGGGATTTGTGTGTACAGCGCACTTCCCAGGATGGAAACCCCATCCTTTACAATGGCTGCGGCTGTTTCATCACATGAGGTCTCTATGGCTAACAGCAGTCTCATTTCATAACCTCGGAGAGCTTTACAAATTCTATCCCTCTTCTGGAAAGATCGGGCAAATAACGATGAAGCGCTTCGATGGTCGCGGGCTGCAAATGACCGATCGCAATGCCATATCCGTTTTTCATCGCCATCTCAGCCACCCGATCCAACTGTTTCCGGATATAGGCGATATCATTCTGGCCATCCAAAAATACATGCCGCTGACCTGTTCTGACTCCCATCCTCCGGGCCAGATTATATACGATACTCCTGGGAGATGTCCGGCTATCAAGAAAAAACAGCCCCCTCTTTTGCATCTCATCAAGAATCACACGCATCTTTTCTTCATGCTCAACCATCCTGGAACCCATATGATTGTTCGCGCCGACAGCACAGTCAAGCCCCTTCAGGGCTTTGGCAATCAGGCGACGAATCTCCTTGTCTTTCATGGATACCAGAAGGGTTCCCTCCTCCACCTGGGCATTGGGATAGTCATAAGGTTCCATGGGAAGATGAAGAATCACTTCTTTACCTTTCTGAATGGCACTTCGTGCAATTGAACGGGTATAGGGAAGGTTTGGAAGTACGGACACTGTAAAGGGCAAATCGATGCGAAAGAGACGTTCGGCCAAATCGGCATTATAGCCCAGGTCATCAATAACGATTGACACCCATGGTTTATGGGGTACGGATTCCTTTGGTATGGATTCGGAAGGCTTAGGGGGCTTCGGTTCAAATACCGGTGGGGCCTCCGAAACAGGGGGCTTTGGCTTTTTCCCCTCACGCTCCTCATCCACGGTTTTGGCCGGTCTTTTTGGTTTTGGTGTAAAAAGGGACACCACTGGTGCATAGATCAACCGTGGAAGAAAGTGCCTGCCAAATCTAAAACTGACAAGGGTATCCAATAAGATCAGATTTAAAACAGACAGGACGACCAGACCGAGGCAAAGCCAAAAAACCTTTTTCCCCTTTAAGGATTTACGCTTTTTTCTTTTCCGACTGCCACCCCTCTTCGTCATCTCATGATCTGTTGTGAAGATTTGCCATGTTATAGATTACCATTTTGGGAAAATTTAAAGATACAACTGGCCTTGATTATATCGATCGCCCTTTGAAGCTGGAGGTCTTCAATATATCCCATCCCCTCCCCTTCTTCTTCCTCCGGCTCGCTGTTTTCTTCGTTATTCTGATCTTCAGGAAGCTCCTGGTTCTTCGAAGAGCGGTCCATCTCGATCAGATCCTTCTCACGAATGGCATGTTCTTCAGAAAGGATTCTCTTTTTATCATCAGGGAGAAGGTTTTCCACCAGGATATCAGGGGTGATACCCTCACCATGGATCGACGTGCCGTTCGGGGTATAGTATTTTGCCGTGGTCAACCTGATTGCGGAACCATCCCCTAACGGATAGATGGTCTGTACAGACCCTTTGCCAAAGGTCTTTGTTCCAAGGACAACAGCCCGCTTCCAATCCTTAAGGGCCCCGGCCAAAATCTCCGATGCGCTGGCACTACCTGCATTGACCAATACCACAATCGGATAATCAGGGACCATGGAATCATCCTTTGACTTCAGGACCATGCTCTGCTCTTTCACTTTGCCCTTGGTACTCACAATGACCTTATCCTTGGGCAGAAATATATCCGCCACATCCACAGCCACATTCAAAAGTCCGCCTGCATTGAATCGAATGTCCAGGATGAGCCCCTTCAACTGATCCGCTTTGATATCCTTGATGGCTTCCTTCACATCCTTGGTGGTGTCCTCCTGGAACTGGCGGACCCTGATATAACCGATCGTGCCGTCATCCATGACCTTTGAATACACACTGGCCAGTTTGACCACACCCCTGGTAATGGTAAATTTCTTTGCCTTTTCAAAACCTTTTCGCCATATCATCAGGTTCACCTTTGTGCCTTTGGGTCCTCTGATCTTTTTGGCTGCTTCGGAAAGCGACATATCACGAGTTGGAAGGTTGTCAATCTTCAGAATCAGGTCTCCGGCCTTTAAACCCTCTTTGAAGGCCGGTGTTCCTTCAATAGGAGACACGATCGTCAATTGCTCATCCTTGATGGTGATTTCTATACCTATGCCCTCAAATCTCCCCCGGGTATCCACCTGCATCTCCTTATACATATCCGAGGTCATAAAGGAACTGTGAGGATCAAGATCCTTAAGCATCCCCTTGATGGCCCCGTATATCAACTCGGAATTATCTACGTTATCCACATAGTTTTCCTGGATGTAGGTAATGGCCTCACTGAAAACCTTGAGATTTTCATATGTCTCATCCTTGGCATATACTCCCGCCTTGAGCCCAGAGAGACAAAAGAAAAGGACGACACTTGAAATCATTACCACAAAAACAATCTTGATTAAATTTTTTCCATGCATCTCACTCGGTACCATATAAATCTCCCCTTAAATTTTAAACATTATGATATTTGAAGGATTAAAAAAATAAACATAGAAATTAAGCATATAATATTTATCGGCCTTTCGGCAACCCCTTCTTCTTTCCCATCCTATTTTTATCTTTATTCCGTTCCAACCAAAGGACCGGATCAAGCGGACGGCCTTTAAAACGAATCTCAAAATATAGCTCCGAACCCAGCATGGAATCGGTTTCACCGACCGCAGCAATCCTGCCCCCGGCTTCGATCTTCTCTCCCTCCCGAACAAAAAGCTCTGAAGCATGTGCATAAACCGTGTTGTAACCGCTACCATGATCAATGATGATGAGCTTTCCATAGCCCCAAAACCACCCGGCATATATCACCCTTCCGGATGCCACGCTCAATATATCACTACCCAGGGTGGCCCTGATATGGACCCCATTATTGACGATCTTTCTGTTCAACCCTTTATCATAACGCAATCCAAATGGAATCAAAAGTTCGCCTTGAACCGGCCAAAGCAGTAACCCTTTCATCTTGCCGAATTCCCCGGAGGAATAAGACCGGGTGGCCCAATTCTCGATGATTTTATGCAACGCTTTCGAACGTATCTCCAAATCCTTGAGAAGTGAAGCCTGTTTATCCTTATCCTGTTTTACGGATGCCAGCAGGCGTCTTCTTTCCTTTTTTTCTCTTTCCAGCACATCCTTTTCCTGCAAGGCCCTTTTTTTATAAAGATTGACCTTGGATTGATATTCATTTAACGCTTCCTTTTTTTTGAGGTAGACGGCCTGTTTATCTCTCAATTGTTTTAAAATCTCAGCATCAGAGCGTGCCACATAACGCATGAGGGCCATTGATTGAAAAAGTTGATTAATGGAACGGGCAGAAAAAATGACCCTGACAAGCCCCATACCCCCTGATTTATAGATGGCACGCAATCGCCCCTTGAGCTGGTCCAGACTCTCTCCGATTTCCATTTCCAGTTCCTGCATCTGCTCTTTCACGTTTTCCATCTGTTTCTGATTCCTGGAAAGATTGGATTCATATATTCTGAGTTCCCTCTTTCTGCTGTCAAGTTTCTGGTCAATCCTGGTCAATTGCTGGAGGATGGAGCGCTCCTTTTTCCCCTGTTTTTCAATGATCCTTTTCTTCTCTTTTACATCCTTCTCAATATCCTTTAACCTTTCCTTTTCTTTCGAGAGGGAAGCGGTTTGTTCCCCTCCGGCCTGATATAACCAGGGTTGAATCAGAAGCAGATTAAGAGCGATGAGGAGAGTCACTGCGATCTTCGCTTTTTTATCCATATGAAAAAACCCTCCCCGCAGCAAGCTGCGGAGTCTCAAAATGAAACCTTATCCTTTTAGGAAAGCAAGCCTCTGAGAGTTAAATCCAAAGAGATTAAAACCTCAGAGAAATGAGGCTCCCCACGCCACCTACCCCCATTCCCATGCCTATCAACAAAAAAATTACAGAAAGAGGGATGAAGGAGATATGGATCATGCCCACGGCCTCCAGAAGATAGGGGCTCAATTTGTATTTTACGCCCTGGAAAAGCAGATAGAGGAGACCAACGGAGATGAGTCCTCCGAGGAATCCGTTCAACATCCCTTCGATAAAAAAGGGCGTCTTGATGAACCAATGGTTTGCCCCGACCAGCCGCATGATCTCCACCTCTTCCTTGCGGTTGACAAATGTCAGTCGCACGGTATTTGAGATGATGAAAAGGGATACAAAGAGAAGTACACCACCTACGATGAATCCGACGGTTTTTATTAAAAAGAGGAAAACGGATAGGCGGTGGATCCATTCTCTCCCGCTCTGCACCTCTTCAAACTCTCCCTGGGCCTGAAGATATTCTGCGGCCCTATCCAGGGCGCCCATGCCGGATGCCTCATCAATGATCAGCTCGAAAGAGGCAGGCAGCGGATTCTCCTGCAGGCCTTCAATCAGATATTTATCTTCACCGAGCGATGCCTTAAAACACTTCATGGCCTCGGATTTACTGATAAACCGGACCTTCTTTACCTCAGGAATGGCCTTTAATTCCCTATTCAGGCTTTTAACCCTTGCTTCAGAAATCCCTTCCTTGAGATAACCCACGACTTTCACCTCGTTCAAACAGCCCTGGAGGTGGGGCGCGATATTGATCCATAAAAGGAAGAACAGCCCCAGGTTGAGCATGGTGAAAGCGATCGTAATGATCGATATAAGGTCTGTGGTGCCGCCCCTTTTCAGATTGTAAAAGCCATCCTGCAGGCTGTAGAAAAAAACCTTTAATTTGCTCATTGCGGCCTCGCAGAGAATTCATCCTGTTGGTCAAGATTCGGTAAGAAATCCAGTGAAAGCCCATTAAATCCTATCTTAAAGTCAATCACTGTGTACCTGAAATCTTTCCGTCATCCAGACAAACGGTCCTTTTCCCCATCCTTGAAATAATGGATTTATTATGGGTCGCTACGATGAGCGTCGTTCCATTCATGT
>JBLIRM010000163.1:0-7740 GCA_049472295.1 bacterium
TTCTTTTAATAATGAAAAGCCTTGAAATATTGAAAGCAATAATATTTCTTGCTTTTCTGTAAGCTCTTCGTTTTTAAAAATTTTTTGATAGTCTTTTATTAAATTATTATTTTTAATAAAATTAATTAAATAATAAATCAAAAAAATCATTTTTTCAAATATAAGAGTTGAAATACGAAAAAAATCTGGTATACTATATTTTAGTAATAATTTGTTATTTATAATAATTATTAGAAAATTATTTTATTATGATGAAAGGAGAACAATCATGGCACATCCAATTCAAAAAGCAAATATCCTTATTATTGACAATGATAAGGACTATACGAAATCACGTGTCGATCTTCTTAAAAAGGAAAATTACAGGGCAAGTGAAGCCTGGAATATATCCGATGCTCTCCACAAGGCGTCAAACGAAATCTTTGATATCATATTTTTGGAAATCAATATGTCGGATATAAAAGGGGTTAAAGGGCTTCTGGATCTTAAAAGGGTATCACCCCATTCTCGCATTATTATAATGACCGCTTCTCCATCTGTGGAAACTGCTGTATCAACAATGAAAAACGGATCCGTGGATTATCTGACAAAGCCAATGAAAGATGAAGAGTTTCTGAATATCATTAGATCGAATATCCATATAGACTTGAAGGATGACATCTTGACAAAACTCGGTGAAAAGATTAAGTCCATAAGGAAAGGAAAGGGTATCAAAATCAAACAACTCAGCAGTCGTTCAGGTCTCACTGAAAGCTCTATCTCCATGATCGAAAATGGCAAGATCTCCCCTTCCATCACCACAATCAATAAAATTGCTGTGGCATTGGGTGTTCATCCGATTGAATTTTTTGAAATCGAACGCCATAAGAGATGGATTGTTACGCGAAAAAACGAGCGGGAGAAACTTCAGATTACCGGAAGCGAAAACATTCTGGAATACCTCTGTAAAGAGAGAGGCAATATTAAAAATGAGATCTACATTTCAAACCTTGGTCCAAATCAGAGATCATATGATGAGCGGCTTAATCATGAAGGGGAAAAATTCTGCCTGGTACTCAGAGGGACAATAGAGGTCGAATTGGGAAGTGAAGTGATAATGCTCAATGAAGGTGATACAATCCTTTTTGATTCAATGATTCCTCACCTATGGAAAAGCGGAAAATCAAAAGAAAGCCGGTCTCTATGGATGATCTGCCGTAACTAAGCCCTTGATAAAAGTAAAAAAGAGGCTGTCTTCCCTGGACAGCCTCTTTAGCCGTTCAATCTATTTTAATATCACTCAAGTCTGAACTGAACCATTCGGATTTTGGCAATGGTTTTCAGTCTATTTCAATAGCTTCATCTATGAGCATGATGGGAATATCATCCTTTATTGGATAAAGCAGTTTACAAGAGTGACATATCAAACCATCTCCCTCTTTTGTTAGTTCAAGATCTCCTTTGCACTTCGGACATGCCAATATTTCCAGAAGCTTATGATCAATGGCCATAAAACCATCCTCCTTATCTTAATTTTGTCATAGCAAATCAAATATTACTGTATATAATATCCTTTTTTATTAAATCAATCGATTCTATCTTTATACATATATCAGCAATCAGAACTCTCCGCTCACGATTCTGCAATTAGTTCAGAGAGCCATTCAAATTGTACTTTTAATCCCTTCTCTAAACCAACTTTTGCTTTATATCTCAGACACATCCTCGCCTTTGATACATCTGCATATGTATTCCGTACATCACCCTTTTGGACATCTATATATTGTCGGGGAATCTTTTTCTCAGCAATCCCCTCCAAGATATTCAATACCTGGTTAATGCTGACCCTGCTGCCTCCTCCGATATTAAATACCTCACCTTCTGCCTCAGATCTTGTGGCCTCGATATTTGCATCAATAATATCGGATATAAAGGTGAAATCCC
The DNA here is from genome assembly GCA_049472295.1 of bacterium. Classification (GTDB taxonomy): domain Bacteria; phylum SZUA-182; class SZUA-182; order DTGQ01; family JAFGSM01; genus JBLIRM01. The sequence continues at coordinate 1,924 of JBLIRM010000163.1, forward strand.
TGGTTTGCTCTCCATCTCCGTAAATGGTCAATTGTTTGCCTTCCAAGTGCGCTTTGATAAATCTATAAAAAGCCATATCCGGTCTTTGTCTGGGACCATAAACGGTAAAATACCGCAGACTGACGCATGGCAGGCCAAAATTGGTTGCATAAAGACAGGCAAGGTGCTCTCCAGCCAGTTTTGTCACACCATATGGAGAAATGGGTCTTAAAACACTCCCTTCCCGCATTGGCAATTCCTCTGTATCTCCATATACGGAGGAAGATGATGCATAAACAAACTTTTTGATCTCTTTATTCAGACAGGCTTCCAGCAGAGCCTGAGTAGCCTTAATATTGCAATCCGTATAAATCTTGAACTCTTTTCCCCAACTTTTTCTAACACCGGCTTGAGCCGCTTGATGGAAGATATAATCCTTTCCGTCCACCAATGCCTCTAGATCGATATCATTCAAATCTGCTTCTATAAACTGAAACTTTGGATTCCCCATGCTCTCTTTCAGATTAGCCTCTTTTATGGACCTTGGATAATAATCAACAAAAGAATCGATCCCCACAACATCATATCCAAGACCAAGAAGTCTCTCAGACAAATGGGAGCCTATAAAGCCGGCTACCCCTGTGATCAGGCATTGCATTCTCTCATCCTCCTTATTAAGTACTTGAAATTTATCTTTCCAGAAGCATCTCTTCAGCGTCTTTTATAATGTCCTTGACTTCGATGGCTTTCATGCATTGATTATTGCAGCAGAATAATCTTTCACAAGGCACGCAGGTCATCGATCTTTGAAAAACCCTGTCATGAGGTCCGATGGGCCCTCTCCTTTTTGGAGAAGTGGGTCCAAAAAGAGCCAATACAGGTGTCTTAACGATATTTGCCATCTGAATCAAAGCAGAATCTGCTGCCAATAAAAGGCTACAATTTTTGAGAAGTGCCAACATGGATTTTCCTGATGCAGAATACGCCCTAATAGGCATTGTAATCATGTTTTTCTCTACAGATTTGATAAGATTTAATTCACCTGGAAACCAAAGGAGAAGACAATTGACCCCAAGGCGTTCTGTCAATAAATCAGCGACTTCGGCGAATCTTTCCAATGGCCAGCATCTATTTTCGTAATCTGCACCAGGATAAATCCCAATGACAGCCTTGCCTGCATTGGGCATCTTTTTTTCAAAAAAGTCGTTCGCCCTTTTTTGATCCTCCTCCGGTATCTCTATAACGGGCAACATTCGATGCCCATTGATTCCTATCTCTTTTAAAATTAAAAGGTTTCTTTCATAGTCGTGTGGTGCCTTTCGGGCCATTGGAATCAAATGGGTATAAACCCTTTTGAACCGGTCATTTTGATGCGCCTCAGGGGCAAAACCAAACCTTGTCTGACAGCCTGTCCGTTTAGCAAGAAATCTGCTGATGGGACTCCCTTCAAGATCCAGGATGATATCGATATTTTCCCTTTTTAATTCAAATATTGCGCCCATGATTTTCCATATAACGGATATAGTCCGATGGGGATAGGGGAAATCCCTGATCCATTCATTTCTTTTCCATGCAATGATATGATCAATATCTCCATTTCCGTCGATTAGCTGGGAGCCTACCTGATCTGTCACCCAAATAATGCGTTTATGTGGAAAATCTCTCTTTATGGCAGAGGCAACCGGAAGCGCATGAAAAATCTCTGACATAGGGCCGAATCTGATTATGCATATGCATTTATGTGCATCGTTTAAATTATTCAATAGAATCAAGATGATTTGTATGAATTCAATCCCTCTTGTTTCAGAATCCAATCAATTCCGGCAACAATATCGGGACATATATGATCCGGTTTTAAATCGGGATATTTCCTTATGTTCTCCATTTCCTCCCGGCCGTGACCTGTTAACACCAGTATCGCTTTCAGACCAGCGGCTCTGGCTGCCTGGATATCGCTCAAACAGTCACCAATCAGATATGACCTAGGGAGATCAATTTCAAGCTCAGTAGCCGCTTTTTCCAGCATGCCGGGACCTGGTTTTCTGCAAGAACAGGATTTTTTATAAGGGGATCTCCCTTCAGTCGGGTGATGTGGACAAAACAGTATCATATCCAAATGGGCGCCTTTTGTCTTCAATAAATCTTCGAGTCTTTGATTCACTTTACAAACAGAATCAATGGAATAAAGTCCTCTGGCCACCCCTGATTGATTCGAGACACAGACCACTGGCATACCATGATCATTGAGCCTTTTAATCGCTCGAGCCGCACCAGGTATAACAATGAGTTTCTCAGTCTCGTAAAGATAACCGACCTCTTTGTTGATGGTTCCATCCCGATCAAGAAAAACACCCACTCTCATTTGACGTTTTCCCTTTAAAACTGTTCCTAATAATTAAATTAATTATAAAAGATTAAGAATATTTATATCATAGAAGGATAATATTATCAAAAAAAGATTCAATAAACAAGAATCGGGGCAAGGATCTTCTCCAGGATATTCTTGGATCCTATCAATGCCATTTTCATCATTAATATGTGGACATCATCCCTGAACCTCGAAGGCAATCTTACGCCATCCTTCTCAGTGGTGACAACATAATCTACAGATGAATCATGGGCCATTTTTCTGATCCGCTCCATCTCTTTTTCAGAAAACCAATGATGATCAGTGAAGGTTATAAAATGGCGCACTTTTGCACAGTTATCTTTTAACTGATCCAGGAATGAAATGGGATCGGCAATACCGGAAAATGCCAAAACTGTCTTATCTTTCAATTTTGCTATGGGGATATGTTTTTTTCCATCGGATGCGGAAACGAGAGATTCCGGTTTATAGGATGTCTCAACAATCGGTGCCCATGGATTATATCTTTGAATCATGTCAATCAGAGGCTTAAGATCCTTATTGGGCATGGATTTATTCAAGAGTATCAAAGTGGCACGGTTCAAAGAACTCAAAGGTTCCCTGAGAGTGCCATAGGGAAGGAGACAACCATTTCCAAAGGGATCTCTTGCGTTAATAAGCAAAATATTGGTGTCTCTGAACAATCGCAAGTGCTGAAAACCATCATCCAGGATAAAACAATCAGCACCCAGATTTCTTATGGCAAAGATGCCCGCCTGATACCTGTCCTTACTGACTAAAATGGGAACATCAGGCAACCATCTAGCAAGCATATAGGGTTCGTCCCCTGTGATTTCAGGAGACTTAGGATATTTTTCAACTCCTTGAACAACTATTAGTCCTTTGCTGCCCTTTCTTTTATAGCCCCTGGTCAGCACAACAGGATGACGGCCCCAATCAGACAAAAACTCAGTTATCATTCGGACAACCGGGGTTTTTCCTGTTCCGCCAACAGTCAGGTTCCCGATAGAAATAACTGGATACGGAAGATGCTTTACGGATATTATTCCCTTGGAATAAGCCCTTTTTCTTAAAAAAACACAAAAACCATAAAAAAGGGATAAACCAAAAAAAGGGGGGGTTAAAAATGGATTTTTCCCCAGCTTATCCCATAGCAAGTGCCATTTGTCCCTTTGATCGATTGCTGAAATATCCTTCAATCCTTTCTTCAATTCCCGATGTGACATTTTACCCTTTCTCAAGATGTCCACCCTCAATCAATTTGCAGACATGCAGGGCCACTATCCTGGGATCTATAGCTTCCATACAGGCCCTCTGACCATTCGGGCATTTTCTCTTTCTGCATGGTACACAGGGCAAATCGGATTTAATGACCATATTTTTCGGTCCAATGGGACCGGTTCTTTCCGGATCAGCGGCCCCGAAGAGTGCGACCACCTTCGTACCCACAGAAGTGGCAAGATGAAGAGGTCCTGTATCCCCGGTCACCAATGCATCACTTTGACTCAGTATTGCAGCGGTCTTTCGAATACTTAATGAACCCACCAGATCCAGCGCCTCGGTTTGTCCGATGCGAAAAAACTGTTCCACAAGTCCCCTGTCTTCTTCACCACCGATAAGGATAGTTTTAAAGCCTTCGGATATCATGATTGAATTTAATTTGTTAAATGCTTCAACAGGCCAGCGGTTAACCGGATGAGACGCCCCCATGTTCATACATATGATACCCCGAAAAACATTCTTGCATTTGTATTTTTCAATGATATCCTCTGCTTCCCGCACCTCCTGATCAGTCAGAAAGAGATCCAAATGATAATCTTCCTCTTTGATCCCTAAATCAGAAAGCGTGGCGAGATGATCCTCCACCGCATGGCGCACCATTTCTCCCTTTTTGACCCTCTTCTGCTTTTTGTATAAGAGGATCCTCCCGGGTTTTAAAAAAATTGTCAGGATCCGCCATCTCCAATTGCTGGGCTGGTAATTCAGGACACGGTCAATCCCTTTCTTCTTCAAAAAACCTGCCAAACCGAGGACCCGACACAATTCCTTTAATCCCCTTCCCTTTGGAAACAGGACGATCTCATCGATATGCGGATTATTCTCCAAAAGATCGAATGTGGGCTGATTTCCTACAAGGAAAAGTAGCCTGGACCCATGAAAACGTTTTTTAATCGCTCTGACTACCGGGGTCATCTGCAAAACATCACCGATAGCCCCGGGCTTTATCACTAGAAAGGATCCCTGATTGCTATTATCTGAAGATATATTTTTCATAATACTTTTTTTCCATAAATATTTCTAATTGACTTATGATCCATTATTTGGCATGAAAATCGCATTTAAGTTTTAATTAATAATAAATAATATACTGTTTTTCGTAAGAATCGGGGCATGATACATGCCTGTTTTATTGTAAATATATGTCTAATAATACTTTTTGACAAAAAAGGCTTTTGATCTTATGTTTCAATTAGTTGTTTATATTTTGCATCATACTCATCTGAAACTCTGAAGATCCGACGATTCATTGCTTGTTTTTATTAATGGACTTTTAACAATATATTATATTTAAAATATGAAATCTATAAATAGAGTCCTTAAATATTTGATCATTGTCTCATTTTTGATCATATTACTTTTTACCTCCGAAGTTTATTCTCAAGGAACTGCTGAGCAAGCTTTAACGCCTGCTTCACTTAACCTCCTGGTTTCTGGACTATTTAATAAACAAGAAAAAATTATCCAAAGAAATCTTATAGGAGAAAAATACCCCGAATTTCATGGAAAATGCGCAACGCCCATTATAATGAAGGCATTGGACCATCCAGATTGGCTTGATGAGGAAAACCGCTTTATCCTTTATCGACCTACAGATCTTGGGTCGGTTTATAAAGACTACTATGGAAACGTGGCAGTTTGGTCTTATGATACACCGGAAGGGCATTTCAAGCTACACTATACTGAGGACAATAGTAACCATGATGAAGTATTAGGCTCAGATGGTATTGAATCAACAATCCCTGAATTTATCATTCTATTCGGTTCCTATTTTGAACAGGCATGGGATCATGAAATCAACAATTTAGGCTATAACCCTCCTGAACCGGATGAAAATTTTGGGGGTGACAGCAGATTCGATATATATATTTTAAACATAACCAACAACTCCTATGGTTACACATCTATTGAATACGAACATCCATATATCGTTGTGAACAATGATTATATGGGTTTTGAGAACGATCCGGAGGGCACTAGATATGGAAATATGAAAATAACTGCAGCCCATGAATTCTTTCATGCCATCCAGTATTTTTATGACGACTGGAATGATTACAGCATCTGGTGGGAAGAGAATACAGCGGTATGGATGGAGGATGAGGTCTTTGATAACGTGGATGGATATCTCAATTACCTTGGCAATCCATTCGATGATCTGAACAATAATCTGAGATGGGACAGCGGGGAGG
>JBLIRM010000164.1:0-7730 GCA_049472295.1 bacterium
GAGAGTAAAGAAAGGAGAATCCTGGGATGTATGAAGATCTTGAAAAGAGACTGGATGAATTAAGGGACAGGTTTGACAAATTGAGGAGGCATCTTTGACCTGACAAAGAAGCAGGAGAGGATCAAGGCCATTGATAAAATCATGGCCGCACCGGATTTCTGGTCGGATCAGGAAAAGGCCCAGGGCCTGCTGCAGGAACGGGCCTCCCTCCTGGAGTGGATTGAAGCCATAGATGGGGAGGAGAAGCGTATTGAGGAGATCAGGGTGATGATCCAGTTGGGAAAGGAAGAGGATGATCCCTCTTTCCTTAAGGAGGCTGAACATGGCCTCAGGAATGAAGAGATGGCTGTTGATGCCCTGGAGCTTAAGATCCTCCTGTCCAAGGAGACCGACAGAAATAATGCCATCGTGGCGATCCATTCCGGTGCCGGGGGCACAGAGTCGCAGGATTGGGCGGAAATGCTCCTTAGGATGTATACACGGTGGCTTGAAAAAAAGGGATTTCAGGTGAAGGTGGTGGATATGCTGGCCGGCCAGGAGGCAGGGATTAAGAGCGTTTCTTTTCTGGCGATCGGGCCTTATGCCTATGGATACCTGAAGGGAGAGACCGGTGTACATCGTCTGGTACGCATATCCCCGTTCGATGCCAGTGGAAGGCGTCACACCTCTTTTGCCTCGGTTTTTGTCTATCCGGAGGTGGATGATACCATAGAAATCGAGATAGACGAAAAGGATCTCAGGATCGACACCTTTCGCTCCAGTGGTGCAGGGGGACAGCATGTGAATGTGACGGATTCCGCGGTTCGGATTACCCATCTTCCCACGAATATAGTCGTTCAGTGCCAGAATGAGCGATCCCAGCACCAGAATAAGGATGTGGCCATGAAGATCCTCCGGTCCAGGCTTTACGAACTGAAAATCGAAGAACAGCAAAAGGAAATGGAACAGATCCATTCGGAGAAAAAGGAGATCGCATGGGGGAGTCAGATCAGATCCTATGTGTTTCAGCCTTATCAATTGATCAAGGATCACCGGACCGGGGTTGAGAAAGGAAATGTGAATGCTGTGATGGATGGAGAGATCGATTCCTTTGTTGAGGCTTATCTCCGGTGGGGCGGATGAAAAGGATATAAATAATATGATATAAGGACGTAATCGATATGCATATCTATTTGTTTTTTTTGATTGTTTCGTCGCTTCACTCCTCGCAATGACTCAATATATGATTTTTTGCGAGTACATCAAAATTGCAATGAGACGAAACTCTGCTTATAATAGTTTCCCATTAACAACCATGATCCATCGATCACAACGAAGGATGAAAGTATATAAAAACAGATAATTAGTCGTAGATATTTATATTAACACCCATGATCTGCCGATCACAATAAAGAATGAAAGTTTATAAAAACAAATAATTAGTCGAAAACTTCATATAAAAAGTGTCAAGAGGGAGTGGCTTCAAGTTATGTCGGAATTTGATATACAGCGTCAGCAGAGGCTGGAGAAGATCTCCGCACTCAGACAGAAAGGGATCAATCCCTATCCAAATGATTTTCGGCCTTCCCTGAGGATCCCGGAGGTACTGGAGAAGTATCATGATTGCCGGGATGAGTCTCCATCCGATGAGAGTCTGGCAATTGCCGGAAGGCTTTTGGCCATAAGGGGGCACGGAAAGACCTGTTTTGCACATTTGTGGGCGGAGGGTGCGAGGATCCAGATTTATGTGAGGAAGGATAGCCTGGGTGAAGGAATTTTTGCACAATTCAAGGATCTGGACCTTGGGGATCTGATCGGAGTGGAGGGGAAGATATTCAGGACCAGGACAGGGGAGTTGACCCTTATGATCGAAGGGTTCCGTCTTCTGGCCAAATCCCTCCGGCCATTGCCCGAAAAATGGCATGGTCTCAAAGACATCGAGACCAGATACCGGCAGCGTTATCTGGATCTTTTTACCAATCCCGAAACCAGGGACATTTTTCTCCTTCGAAGCAGAGTGATCAGTTTTATCCGGAGATTTTTCGACCGGATGGGATTCACCGAGGTGGAGACACCCATGATGCAGGCCATCCCCGGCGGAGCAACCGCCAGGCCATTTAAGACCTATCACAATGCACTGGACCGTGACCTCTATTTAAGGATCGCACCGGAGCTTTACTTGAAGCGATTGGTGGTCGGCGGATTCGACAGGGTTTATGAATTGAATCGCAATTTCAGGAATGAGGGGCTTTCCACGGAACATAATCCGGAATTTACCATGCTGGAATTCTATATGGCATATGCCGATTACAGGGACCTCATCAGGTTTACCGAAACCCTGTTCTGTGAAATGGCAAAGGAGATAAAAGGGGGGTTGGCATGGGAGTATCAGGGAAATATGATCGATTTCAGCCCGCCCTGGTCATGCATGAGTGTGAGCGAGGCAGTTTTGAAATATACGGACCTGAAAGAGACCGATCTGGAGGATCAGTCCATCCTTGTCCGGAAGATAAAGGCAGAGGACATGTTGGCTGATGTGCCTCTGAGCGGGAAGGAGGGTTGCGGGAAATTGCTGATGAAGATCTTCGAGGCCATGGTGGAACCCCATCTGATCCAGCCGACATTCATCATTGATTTTCCGAAAGAGGTTTCCCCCCTGGCGCGTTCAAAGGATTCCCTCCCCGAAATCGTGGAGCGTTTCGAGCTTTATGTGGCGGGCAGGGAGATAGCCAATGCGTTCAGTGAGCTAAATGATCCCGTGGACCAGAAGGAAAGATTTCTTCTGCAAATGGAGGATGCTGAAGCAGAAGGTATGGTCAGAAGGGTGGACGAGGATTATATCCAGGCGCTCGAGTACGGACTCCCGCCCACCGCCGGAGAGGGGATCGGTATCGACCGTCTGATCATGATCTTTGCCAATGCATCTTCGATCCGGGAGGTCATACTTTTTCCACAATTAAGAGAGATTCAAAGGCCGTAGGATGGCCATGCCCTTCGAACTCTTTATCTCTTTTCGTTATCTCAAGGCCAAACGCAAGCAGACCGTCATCTCCCTGATCACTTTTATCTCCATGGCCGGTGTGGCCCTGGGTGTCATGGCCCTGGTTATTGTGCTCGCAGTGATGACAGGTTTCCAGGACGACATGAGAGACAAGATACTGGAGACCAATGCCCATGTGGTTGTGTTAAGCCATGAATCCGAGGGGATTGGGAATTATCAGGAAGTGATCTCAAAGGCGGAGGAGGTGCCGGAGGTCGTTGCCGTGGCCCCCTTTATTTACAGTCAGGTGATGCTCTCCTCCTCCAGAAATGCTATGGGCGTTGTTTTGAGGGGTATCGACCCGAATGCGGAGATTCGGGTGACCCAGTTGGCCAGGAATATGGTGGAAGGGACACTGGCGGATCTGGAAGACGGGATCGTCATCGGCAAGGAGCTTGCCACCAGTATGGGTGTCTATGAGGGAGACGATATTACGGTCATCTCCCCGGTAGGGAGAATGACCCCGATGGGCTCCGCACCCAGGATGAGAAAACTCCGGGTGGCGGGCGTATTTGATTCCGGGATGTATGAATATGATACCGGATTGGCCTATGTGACACTTGAAACAGCAAGGGGATTCTTTGATCTGGGCCCTGTGGTGACCGGGTTGCAGGTGAGGGTGGCGGATATCTTTAATGCTAAGGATGTGGCCGAAGAGATTCAGTCTGCCCTTGGATTCCCTTATTATACTCGGGATTGGATGGAGATGAACAAAAATCTGTTTTCTGCGCTCAAACTGGAAAAACTGGCCATGTTTATCATCCTAATCCTTATTATCCTGGTAGCTGCTTTTAATATTATCAGTACCCTGGTCATGATGGTGCTGGAGAAGCACAAGGACATCGGCATCCTGAAATCCATGGGTGCAACCGGCAAAAGCATTATGACCATTTTCCTGATCGAAGGTCTGACGATCGGTTTCGTAGGCACTGTCATCGGTTTGGCGGGCGGTGTATTGACCTGCTGGGTTGCGGACACTTATCATCTCATCAAACTGCAGGCCGATATCTATTATATCAGCTATCTCTCCTTTAAGATGCAGCCTTTGGATCTGTTGCTTGTTTGTTCGGCATCCGTCCTGATCAGCATATTGGCGACCTTATACCCGGCATGGCAGGCATCCCAATTGGATCCGGTCGAGGCATTGAGATATGAATAGTCCTGTTCCCCTCATAAGGATGCAAGGCATTCGCAAGTCTTATCCTATGGCAAGAGGCGAAGTGGAGGTATTGAAGGATGTGCACCTCCAACTCCAGCCCGGTGAAATATTGGCAGTTGTCGGTGCTTCCGGTGCAGGAAAGAGCACACTACTTCATATCATCGGTGCGCTTGATCGGCCGACCCAGGGGAATTATTATTATTTGGGGAAGGATGTATTGAGTTATTCGGAAGGCAGACTGGCAAGATTCAGAAACCAGACCATCGGTTTCGTATTTCAGTTCCATCACCTCCTGCCGGAGTTTACCGCATTGGAAAATACCATGATTCCTCTGATGATCTCCGGCAAGGGAAGCCGGAAGGAAAGCACGGATAAGGCCCGGGGGCTTCTGGTTGAGGTGGGTCTCGAGGATCGTGCATCCCATCGCCCTGCTGAATTATCAGGAGGGGAACAGCAAAGGGTAGCCATTGCAAGGGCCCTGGCCAATGATCCGGAGATCCTGCTGGCTGACGAGCCCACGGGCAATCTGGATACGCGGACCAGTCAAACCATCTTTGATCTGATGATCCGGTTGAATCATCAGAGAGGTTTGAGCATGATCCTGGTCACCCATAATATGGAATTGGCTCAGAGGACCAATTTTCAAATGAGACTCCAAGATGGTGTCATCTTGGATTGATTTTTGCATTAGTTGTCATATAATAATGATAGAGGGTTTTTTCAAAAAGGGGATTGATATGTATATAAATATCTGATATTATTATAATAATATCAGATATAAATCAGATGTACAGATATCAATGTTGCAGATTTTTATGAAATAAAAGGTTACCCGAGGTTCATAATATGTTTGAACGTTTCACAGAAAGAGCAAAACGCACCATAGTTCTCGCAAGGGAAGAAGCCATTCGTGTGAAGAATCCCTATCTTGGTACAGAACACATCCTGCTTGGCCTCATCCGCAAAGAGGATGGCACTGCGGTTGAGATCATGAAAAAACTGGGATTGGACCTGAAAGAGATCCGTTTTGAGGTGGAAAGAAGGATATCCCGTCATTATAACAGGCGGATCGAGAATCAGATCGAAATCCCCTTTACCAGCCGTGCCAAAAAGGTCCTGGAACTCGCCATCGAAGAGGCCAACATGATGGGGCACGACCGGATCGGTACCGGACATCTCCTGATTGGTCTCATTAAAGAGGGGGAGGGGATCGCAGCCCTTGTGTTTGATGACCTGAGGCTGGATGTCACAGAGGTGAGGCGTGAGGTCATCAATGTGGCCCAGTTCGGCCAGCAGGAAGTCAAATCAGATGTCAAGACCGATACCCTGGATGAGTTCGGCAGGGACATCACAAAGCTTGCCTTGCAGGGGAAGCTGGATCCGGTCATCGGCCGGGAAAACGAGATTGAACGACTCATCCAGATCCTGAGTCGCCGAACCAAGAACAATCCCGTTCTGATCGGTGAGCCGGGTGTGGGCAAAACGGCCATTGTGGAAGGTTTGGCCCAGAGGATCATGGACCGCTCGATCCCCATCTTTCTCGCAGACAAGAGGATTGTGGGCCTCGATCTGGGATTGCTCGTTGCAGGCACGAAATACCGGGGGCAATTCGAGGAGCGGATGAAGGCCATTATGCAGGAGATCATCGAGGCCAAGAATGTGATCCTATTTATCGATGAGCTTCATACACTCATCGGCGCCGGTGCTGCAGAGGGTTCCATAGATGCATCCAACATGCTCAAACCGGCCCTTTCCAGGGGTGAAATCCAGTGCGTCGGTGCAACCACATTAAGAGAATACAAAAAACACATTGAAAAGGACGGGGCATTGGAAAGGCGTTTTCAGACGCTCATGGTGGCGCCGCCAACCCTGGATGAGACCATTGATATTATTAGGGGTTTGAGATGCAAATATGAGGCGCACCACCATGTGATTTTTAATGAGGATTCCATCATCCAGGCGGCCCGTTTATCGGACCGGTATATCACGGATCGCTATCTGCCTGATAAGGCCATTGATGTCCTGGATGAGGCCGGGTCCCGGGCGAGACTCAAGAGCGCTGAATTCCCCCCCATGCTCAAGGATCTCCAGAAAGAACTCATCAAAACAAGGGAAGCAAAGGATAATGCAATTAAATCCCAGGAATATGAGAAGGCGGCTCATCTCAGGGACAAGGAGCGAAAACTCCGGATAGAGATGGAAGAGAAGAATCGCTATTGGCACGAGGAACAAAAGGTTAAGCGGATTGTGGTCAAAGAAGAGGATGTGGCCAATGTGGTATCCAAATGGACCGGGGTTCCTGTGTTTAAAATGGGTGAAGAGGAATCCGCAAAACTCCTGCATATCGAGGATGAACTCCACAAAAAGTTGATCGGCCAGGATGAGGCCATAAAGGCCGTTTCCAGGGCCATTAAAAGATCACGGGCAGGTGTGAAGAATCCCAATCGGCCGATCGGGTCCTTTATTTTCTTAGGCCCCACGGGTGTGGGGAAAACGGAACTGGCCAGGTGTCTGGCGGAGTATCTGTTCGGGAGCTATGAAGCGCTCATCCGGATTGACATGTCGGAATATACGGAAAAATTTGCCGTATCCCGCCTGGTGGGGGCCCCTCCCGGATATGTGGGTTATGAGGAAGGGGGTCAGCTCACTGAAAGGGTAAGGCGCCGTCCCTATTCCGTGGTTTTGATCGATGAGATCGAAAAGGCCCACCCCGAGGTATTCAATATCCTTTTACAGGTCCTCGAGGATGGACATTTGACCGACAGCAGCGGCAGGTTCGTGGATTTTAAAAATGTGGTTGTGATCATGACCTCCAACGTGGCTGCCAAGCATATTGAGAAAAGGGTCAGCCTCGGATTTAAACCCCAGGATGATGAGATCAAAATCTATGAGAAGATGAAACAGTTGGTGATGGGTGAAATAAAACATACCTTCAACCCGGAGTTTCTGAACCGGGTTGACGAGATCATCGTATTTCATTCCCTTGAAAAGAAACACCTGAGGCAGATCATTCATGTTCTCATCGCCCAATTGAATAAGCAGTTGATGGATAAAGAGATGGCTCTGGAGCTTTCTCCCGAGGCAGAGGATTGGATTCTGGAGAAAGGCTACCAGCCCAAATATGGCGCCAGACCGCTTAAAAGATGTATTCAGAGGTATGTCGAAGATGCCCTCTCCGAATATCTCATCAAGGGGAGATTCAAGGAGGGTGACCGGATCAGTGTCACCGTAAAGAACGAAGAATTGGTTATGACTCGCAAGAGCAGGAAGGTTAAAGAAGAGATCGGTGCAGGCAAGACCGGATATGTAGAAAAGGATTAAAGATCCTGAAGATGGGAATATTGCGAGAAAGATCCGACATATGGTGACGCGAAAGCGGGCCATCTTTTATGCATGTTTATTGATCCTGTTGCTTGTGGGTTTCGTTGAGGGTGCCCAGGAACGCATTACTATCAAGTCCATTGAGATCCATGGAAACCGCGTCATCGAAGAGGCCACCATTCGTCATCAGATCAAAAGCAGAGTGGGAGATGCTTTTACCCCTTCACATGT
>JBLIRM010000165.1:0-7561 GCA_049472295.1 bacterium
GTCTGAGGGCGAAGCCCGAGTTCGACAAATTGAGCGAAGCGAAGCCTTAGAGCCTTAAAAAAATTCCTTTAAGCACCGAAATGACTTTTTACGAGTACCTTTAACCAGGAAAATTAAAAAAGCCTTTCCGTATAGCGGAGTAAATATGTCCGCTCAGATCCTTACTGCCCGTCTATCAGAGTAAATGTGTTCGCTCACAACAACTCAACCTTTCACGGGTCTGCGTTTCAATCTTAACAAAAACGGGATAAAGATGCATTCGATCACAATAAGGACGAGGAAGATGATTCGAACCTTTATCGTAAACCAATCCGGATTCCACCATCCGATCATAAAGATGAGCAGAAGCACTGCCTGAAGGCCGACCCAGACAAAATACCATAACACAACCCAGGGCCTTTGCTTGAAATATCCAAAGGCCAGGGCTATGGTGAAAGAACCGAAAAGGATACCCAAAATGAGCGGATACAGATTTGCCGGAAGGAGTATGAATTGCATGCCATAAACCGGTTCAAACCATTTTAGTATAGAAAGGGTAATGATAATAAGCCCGTATATAAAAAGACATAGGGCCGAAAGAGTGTTTATTGAAAGGGTAACCCCCCGCTCTGCCTTTTCCAGACCGATCGATTGTAAACTGATACCGGAAGGGACGCTCGGTTGCTTTAATCTTTTACCCTGATCCATGATTTTGGGAGTCATTATGGGGTGACCACACTCCCCGCATATCTGGGCACCATAGGGATTCAAAAAATTACACTTCGGACAGTTTTTTGCCATTTTTTAGACCTCTTCAAAAAAGAAACAAGATCCCGGCCTGATAGAAGGCTCCCCCCAGATCAAGCCGGCTCTCACCAAAATTATCGATCCACTGATATACAATTTCAAAGTTCAGATAGGTACGGATAATGCCAAACTCCTTTTCCAAAGCACGCGCATGTTCAGGATCAAACCGATTGAGGAATAACCTCACACCTAATAATCCGTGATAACCGGACTTCCATCCATCCCGATTTTCCCTCTTTGGTTTATCCTCCTGATACCACCATGCATTTATACCACCACCGAGATAAGGGATCAAAACCTGCTCAGGATACTCAAAAGGGATCCAGCGAAAGGTCATGAAACATGGGACGATCCTGAAGGTAAGCTGGTCCATGGATTTTTCCAAGGTCTCGGCTGCGAGTCCTGTCCCATCCAGTTGCATATATCCTGCACCCAGAGAGATTTCCAGATATCTTCTGTGGACCCAGCCGATTTCCACCTGAACAGGCCATGCCATGTCTCCTCCATAAATCAGATCCGCCTCATCCGAGCTGGGTTCGTATCCACCGACCTTGAGACCCGCAAGCCATCGTCTGCCCCCTCTGCTCTTTTTCCTCTTTGAGGTAAGCGTGGAGATAAAGCATCCGCTGCTATTATCCAGCATATCCAGCCAACCCAGGGTTGGCTGCGGCATCTTTTCCCTTTCATCAGACCAGCCTGACACATTATCGGCCTTATCCCGGGCCCTGACCCGGATCCTATAAAGGACAAAATTCTCCAACCCTGAGATGATTGTCTCAGTAAGATTCCCGACCGGGATATCGATCCAAACCTCATTAGGGTCATCCTTGCGGCAGTATGCCACTTCATATTCTTTGATACTCTGGCTGAAATTGGGATCCTCCAATCCTTCGATCTGCCCCAAACTGTCTGAAGATGCGTGCCATGCCACCTTAAGCTCACTATCTCCGACAACAACCTGTACCCCTTGGGGCACTGAGGGTGAATTGGCATCCCAGGCAAAGGAGAGATATTTAATGACATCCTCGTTCCCTCCGCCGTATGCTGATTCGAATCTCAGATAATACATCCCTTCCTTATCCGTGATGTTTGGATCAAAGGCCCAGAGAGAACAGCCATTGGGATCCATATTGACCGGTTCGACAAGGGTCTTGATGCCATTCGGATCCGTCGGGGAAAAAACAGATGCCTCCGGCAAGTGATTGGGGTCCGTCCAATGGTTGGGATCATCCCAGTTTGGTGTGATTTTCATAAGGATGGTGTCCTTTACCGGTCCGACAAAACGGTCCTCCATGGCTACACGTAAGATGTCTATCCTGGGAACCCATCGGGTAAGAGTCTGGGCCCCTTTATGGTTTTTTGTGCCCGCATAGATATGATTCAAATCAGAAGGATTACGGAAGATATCCCTCAGAGGGTTATTTGGGTCAAAACAGGTGTTTGGATCAGAGGGAGAGGGCACACGAATCCATTCCTCTGCCTCACCCCGGTAATTTTTCCAGATCTTTCCCCCGTCATTTGAAAGACATGCCAGATAGAGGTATTCACCGATGGGCTGAAGGCATGATACCCCGACCATATCTGGATCGGAAAAGGGGCCATTCGGATCCAGGGAAGTGATCTGCTTTTCCCATTGGGGTTCCTCAGAAAGACCGCTACTCCATAACGCAAAATGATTCTCACCGGCCTTTTCAAATTCCGTCAGCAGCCATCCATTCCCCATAAACCCGACCATGGAGTGGAATCCTGAGAAATGATTCGAAATATTCGGGTCATCAAATGTATCCTGGTCTGAGAGATACCAGATCTCGCCATCCGTTGTATATGAGAGAAGTGCTCCCACTCCTTTCCGACTGGTTCCCAGAAAAAGTCTTTCCCCGATATGTTTGAGCAGACTGATTCTTGTATTGGGATCCGCTTTGTCAAGGGTATCCACATCCACCTCCTGATCGATAGTCCACCCGGATAAGTTCCAATCAAGCAACCTGACCCCGTAAGCCTCCTCATAGATCCCGAGATATAATCGGTTTTCGAATATCTCGCCATGATCGATACGCCATTTTGTCCTGCGGTTTGGGTCATGACCTAAGGTCAGCTCATGGGATTGATTGGGATCAGAAAACCTGTAAAGCCTGCAGTTCCCGTCAGTGTAAACACCTGCATATATATAAGGATCTGCATAAAAGACCCGGTCCACCCTGGTGGTGTTGCCGTCAAGCATCTCATCCTGCCAAAGGACCTGGCTGCCATCCCTCCATTCATTGGGATCTTCCTGCACCTCAGATGCCCACAAAATCGTATGGCGATTGGGGTCTTCTGTTTGCAGATCATTTGAATCCGAACTCACCACATAAAGATAGTTGCCGTCAAATACCGCCTCTTGAAAAAAGCGGGCCGCTTCACCCTTCTCAGAAAAAACCTCAGGATTGATAGCTATCCATTCATCGGACCATCCCCTCCGGGGAAAGGCCAAAAGGGAGATCAGGCATATAATCAATATACCGATCCTTTTCATCCGGCTATTTTCCCTTGATCCGGTTTCCGACCCGAGATTTCAGCCTGACTCAACCCGGTTTCTCTGGGATGAAATTCAAATGCCTCAGGTAGAAGATCCCTGAGGGCCACATGTTTAATATCCCCCTTGGTATTGGCCAAAATGAGCTGCAGGTCCGGCCCGAATTCCCAAATCATCTGTCTGCAGGCGCCACAGGGGTAAGTCAAAGACCGGGAGTCTGCGACAATGGCCATGATTTCAAAATCCATTTCTCCCTCTGAAATGGCCTTTATCATTGCGGTGCGCTCTGCACAAATGCTAAGGCTCATTGAGGGATTTTCTATATTACACCCGGTGTAAATTCTGCCCCCTTTACAGCAAAGGGCAGCCCCCACCTTGAAATGCGAAAAGGGGGCATGTGCCCTTCTCCTGGCCTTCAAAGCTTGATCGATCAAAATCTTTTCCATTTCTCTACACATGATTTATCCTTCTAAAGCCGTATGCTCCATCTGATTCGAAGCAGAACATAACGCCCATTCCAAAAGGTCATAATATTTTTCCCTGGCAAGGGAAACCGTCTCTCTTTTTTCCCTGGCGGATAAGGATTGAACCTTGAACCGGATCCCCAGGCATTTTGATATTCCCGTAACCAGGGCCTCCTTAATGGAGCGTATATCCACATCCCTGCCTAAAATCTCCTGAATGGAGGTCACCCCCGATTCGAACATCTTCTTGATCCTCAATGGATCAGAGCCATCCGGGTATCGCAGAAGGCTCATCCAATGGCCCCTTTTCGGGTTAATCATAATAGTCCCCTGTTGAAGCACCCAATCATCGATTCGCCTCTGTGCTGATCCCAGGAGCTTGCGACCGGAGACCAGGATTTCCGATCTGGTTCTGGTTAAAAAACATGCGGCTAAATGTCTGCCCTCCTTCAGATCCCTCCTTTGCAGCGATCTGCCATCCGCCAGAGATGCATGTATCCCCAAAAACTTGAGTCCTTCAACAAACCCCTCAGCGATTTTTTGGTAACTCCCTCGAATACCGGATGGAATCACCTTTCCCTTGGCCGGAAATGTTAGGGAAAAACTCAGATCCCTATGATGCACTACAGCCCGACCTCCTGTGATTCGTCTCACCACCCGTATTCCCCGGTCAAGGCATCTTTCTTGCCGAACCGAACCGGATAAATCCTGGAGATATCCCAGGGTTATCGATGGGTTCTTCCATGTATAAAAATGCAGCGTAGGGGGTGAATCATTTCTGCGGCATGAATTCAGGATGGCCTCATCCATGGCCATATTTTCCGAAGCAGAACCGGCCCCGCTATCGATGAATCGCCATATTTCCAATCCGTTTATCACAAGGGCGATTATAGCATATCATCTCCCCCTGTGTAATCCTTTGAAAATTCCCATCCCCTAATACTAAGCTGCAATCAATTCTATACTAAGTACAATGTTTCTTAAATAAAGATGCGTTTAAATGTCATTGCGAGGAGCGCAGCGACGTGGCAATCTCCCTTGCACAAGGCATTTAGATTGCTTCGCTTCGCTCGCAATGACTCTGTAATTGTCTGATTGCAACTTGGAATCATATATCTGTATTGGCTAAAAAGCTGTAAAAGCTTTTATAGGCATTATACCTTTAGGCGGGGATCCACTGCGTCTCGTATGCCTTCTCCCAAAAGGTTATAACCAAGGACTGTGAAAAGAATTGCCAGTCCGGGATATACGGAAAGCCACCATGCGATCTCTATGTTGTCCTTGCCTGCAGTGAGCATGTTTCCCCAACTGGGTGTGGGTGGCTGGACACCAATACCGAGAAAACTCAATGCGGATTCCGTAAGGATGGCTGCAGCCACACCCAGGGTTGCGGCGACCAGGACCGGTGCCAGGGCATTGGGCAATACATGACGGAAAATGATTCTAAGATCACCGGCGCCCTCTGCTCTGGCTGCCAGGACAAACTCTCTGTCCATCAGGCTCAGGAATTCAGCCCGAATCAGACGGGCCACTCCCATCCAACTGGTGACACCGATCACAATCATGATATTCCATATGCTGGGCTCCAAAATCGCGATCACCGCAAGGATCAAAAAAAAGGTGGGAAAGCAGAGCATGATATCCACGAAACGCATGATTATATTATCGATCCATCCGCCATAATACCCGGCGAGCGCCCCGAGTACGGTACCGATCAGGGTGGCGATCCCTATAGCCACAAAACCTACCAGAAGGGATATTCTGGAGCCCCAAACCATTCGGCTTAATACGTCTCTTCCTAGGTGGTCCGTTCCGAGCCAGTGCTTCGAGCTGGGTGGATGTAATATCTGATTGAAATCGATCAGGGCCGGATCATATGGGGAAATCGGGTGGGCGAGGAGGGCAATGACAAAAAGGCAGAGGACCAGAAAGAGGCCTGCCACTGCGAGCCGGTTCCTTGAGAATCGCTGCCAGAACAGAATAATGGGTGATCTCTCAATCATTGGCATCATTCGCTTCCTTATTGATAGCTGATCCTTGGATCCACGATGGCGTAAGAGATATCCGCCAGGAAATTGCCCAGCAGGGTCAAGATGGCGCCGATAAAGAGAATTCCCATAATGACCGGATAATCCCTGGCCATGACACTCCCGTAAAATAGCTGCCCCATGCCTGGGATGGAAAAGATGGTTTCAAAAATGACGCTCCCCCCGATAAGCCCTGGAACAGAAAGGCCCAGGATTGTGATGACCGGCATCAGGGCATTCCTCAGGGCATGCTTGTAAATCACTGTCCGCTCACTGAGCCCTTTTGCCCTGGCTGTGCGGATGTAGTCCTGCCGGATCACCTCGAGCATGTTCGACCTTGTATAACGGGAAAGCCCGGCAAGCCCCCCGAAAGCGGAGACAAAGACCGGCAGCACAAGATGCCTGGCATAATCCAGCAGTCGATTCCAGAAGGTCGGGTTTGCAAGGTAAAGGGACTTGATACCCGAAATGGGAAGCAGACTGAAACGGACCCCGAAAAGGATCATCAACAGCAGGGCCAGCCAGAATGTGGGTACGGAAAAACCGATAAACACGAATACCGTTGTGAGTTTATCGAAAAGCGAATACTGCTTTGCTGCCGAGAGCACGCCGATGGGTATGGCCACCACAAAGATGAGCAGGAGGGAGAGCACATTGATGATGATGGTAATGGGCAGCGAGTCCCTGATCTTTTCCACCACGGCTCGACCATCTACAAATGAGTGCCCGAAGTCCATTCGAACCAGCCGCCTCAACCAATCCAGATATTGTTGATAGAGGGGCTTGTCCAATCCGTAGATGCGTTTTAGCTTATCCCTTGCCTGTGCCGATACCTTGGGATTCATCTGGGTCTGGATATCCGTCGGGGTGCCTGGTGCCAGATGGATCACCACAAAAGTGATAATAGTGATTCCCAGGATTAGGGGAATCATCATGAATAGCCTTCGAGCTATATAAGAAAACATAATATCAAGGGGTTAGTGCGGGTGAGGTGTATCTTTGTTGTGTTTTTGGTACATACCAATTTATAAAATCATACCATATACCAATGGATGCCTTTTGGATCCCATGAAATCGGATATGCACGATCGGAAGCGCATCAGGCACATAGAGAAAGGTATATGGCTGTTCTTCTGCAATTATTTCATGAAGCCGCTGATATATCTCTTTCCTTTCTTCCTCATCAAAGGTCCTTACCCCATCCATGATCAGGCGGTCCACCTCGGGGTTCTCATAGGATATGAAGTTGAACTCCTGGGGACCTGTCTTGCTGGAATGCCAGATATCATAGAGATCGGGATCCCTGGATAGCGCCCAGCCCAGAATGATGGCCTCAAATTTTCGCTGATCAACGAAATTGTGAAGGAATGCCTGCCACTCCAGGATGTTGATCTTGACATCGATACCGATCTCTTTCAGGTTTTGCTGGATGATCTGGGCGCATTTGGCCCGTTGTTCATTCCCCTGATTTGTGAGCAATGTAAAGGCAAAACGCACCCCATCCTTGTCCAGGATACCGTCACCGTCATGATCCTCCCATCCGGCTTCAGACATTATCGCTTTGGCCCTTTCCGGGTCATAAGGGTATTTTTTGACATTCGGATTATAGGCCCAAGATTCCGGAGGGAACGGGCCGGTACAGACCTGCCCCAGTCCCAAAAGGACACCCTTGATGATCCCTTCCCTGTCAATGGCATAGGTCAGGGCCTGGCGGACCCTTTGGTCGGAAAATTTCGGATCCTTGAGATTGTAACCCATATAGGTATATC